>NZ_JAWOUY010000008.1:0-254285 GCF_033339635.1 Vibrio sp. 2092
AACCACGGTTTATTAAGGCTTTGTTGTACTGCGTCCAGTTAGTTGTTTTGTAACGAGGTTTAGGCATGAGGCTACGATGATTAATGGGTGTAGCCGATCAGATCGTAGCTTCTTGATTTAGTTCCATCGATTTAAGCAACAAAGCCAGCTCGCGGGTGAATAGTTACTATCAAAGAACTGATAGATGAATTAGATGTTTTCACCGTGAATTTAGTTTGCAAGCAATGAAAAGGTTAGTGATGATACTGGGTAAATAAAATTTTATCATAAATAAAGCTTGCCTTTTGAATGGCTTCCTTACGGTTATTTACTTTTAATTTTTTATATATGTTGTAAACATGTGTTTTAACGGTACATTCAGCGATAAATAAATCTTCAGATATCTCACGATTGGATGCGCCTTTGATGACAAGTTTAAATATTTGAATCTCTCTCTTGGTTAAATGAGTCTGTTTCGCTTGCAGCTGTAGTGCATAAGGACGAATGTCGGTTATCATCTCTGTCATTACTTTTCTTGGCAGCCACAGATCACCATCAATTACGCTTTTTAAACAACGCGTAAAGTGCTCTATAGGTGCATCCTGGTAGATAATCCCTTTCAAATCTATGAGATACATTAATTGTGTTTCTGCTACTATCATTTCTCCAATTTCTTTAGGAAAATCATAAATTATCCATTTATTGGATAATACCTGTGATAACGTTACTTGGATATCGATAACCTTTTCTAAGGTTAGATAACTAATAAGAACGAGATCAGAGCTGATGGTCTTAGTAGATTTATTAATTTCTTGTAAGCATTTTCTTTCAAAAGAAAAATAGCCACTTTTGTTTATTTCTTGTATTATAAATTGGTTGCTAATCCCGTCATCGCCTATCAAAAGTATATGCTTTATAGCCCGATTACAATTATGTTCTTGTTCTACATAACTCATAGTTATAATTTCCGTTTTTTATTGTGCTCACTTATAGATTAGTCAATTCTAGGTAACAACGCGGAAGTTTGCCAATGTGGTATTCATATTTTGATATATGTATCGCTTTATGGCTGTTGGGATAAATTAGGTTCGATTGATATCTGCAATGTGTCTTCGTATTGACCTCCAGGTTTTTCTTCTGCGTTACCAATAACAAAGATCAGAGGAATAGGTTGACCAGTCGTAGCAGCGTGACGTGGGATACGTACACTAAATTGTGTAAGATTGACGTAGTCGTTGTCGAAGATAATTTGATAGGGAATATCCCACTTGGGTTCATGTGATTCGTGGCGTAATGCACCATGATTTGATGACTCCAAAACAACCGCATAGGCAGAGTTACTTTGAACCCATAGGTTAGGCGATGAATTGATTACTTTGTTTGAGTGTAACGTTCCTAAGTCAAGGTCATAATGTGGTTGTGATAATCCGTAAAAATGAATTTTCGCTGCTGGTGGTACATCCACAGTGACAGGAAGCAAAGTAGGACTTATTTCTATTTTGCCGTCTATTTGTGCATATGACGTAGCAACTTCTAATACGCCTCGATAGATCCCTGACGTTAACCATTGTTTAGCGGGAAAGCGCATTTGTACGGTTGCAGCAGGTTGGTTCTCGGTCAAAGTAAAGCGCCATTGATTAGCTATTGTGTTACCTGATTGCCCACTCCACTCGAAAAAGAGCGAATCTTGACGGCTACTTTTCAATGATTTACTTGTATCGTCAAGCTGTAAAACTAAGTTCAGTTTGCAGCCCTCACCAATAATATTTGCACTCACACGATAGGTATTGGTTGTTGCAAAACTGCTGTTATTGAAGACATCGTATTTTGCTTGTGTTGATACTGGTTGGATAGACAGAGAGTTAGCTTCACAAGCCCAAACAGAAGGTATATTAGCCAATGGTAGCAAGAACAACGCGCTCCGCTTTAGTTGTTTAATCGACATATAACTCTCCTAATCTGATCAAGGTGTCACTTCGTTCACTAAGATTAATAACTACTGACTCTTGTTCTTTAGTGTCAAGAACGAGTTTGTATTGCCCCGGTTTTAATCCAGAAATCGCAAAAACACCACTACGGTTTGTAAAGAATTCAATTGGTTGTTGCTGTGTTTTACCAAGGTACTGCGCAAAGCCCGCAACAAGTGAAATAGGGCTGTTACTTTGACGATCGAACAGTTTACCAATGACGGTTAATACCGCATCAGAACCAATTTGCAGTTGGAATCCTTTTTTATAGCCAGGTTTAACCCAAAAAGCGCCTTCTCCGAGATCGTAACCGGGTGGTAAGTTTTCCACGTCGTATCCGATCACTTGGCTGCTATAGGCCACAAGGTCAGGAACCAACGCAGAAGAGTCTTCATAGAGATAGACGCGTGCTTGCTTACCGTCTCGGGTAGGGTCGATGGCAATGTCGTTCTCTGCAAGGCTTTCATGTTTATTAATGATGGCAAACGCTTCTCTAACGGGTCTTCCTATTGTCACTGATGACCCTGCAAATGCCACCGCACTACTAAGCTTAAGATCGGTGCTATGATTTCTCGTATTATCACTGATGCTCTCAAGGCGAGAGGTGTGACTCGCGCTTAATTCATAGCGGTTTGCCGTATAGTTAACCCCAAGATTAACATCCGCGTCAGTCTCTTTGTTATTAATGGCACTGGCAAATGCAGAAACGCCGCCAGTGCTTCCAATATTATTTTGATAACTATAATCTAAGGCACTTTCATTGAGTTCTGTTGAATAACGACCAACGACACGTGTTTGTTTGCTGAGTGGCCAACTTAAGGTGAGAGTCGTGCTAATGTCATCGCTCCCCCTCTCGTTATTCTTATAATTAACACGAGCGCTCCACGTGGCGGGTGTATCGAATAATCTTGCAGATAGGCTGGGGCTTACAATCCAATAGTCGTTTTTTTTATCAACGCCAGCTCGATAATTTAGAGTAACAGCCGCGCGTAATGAACGTGAAAGATAGATGGATCCAAAAGCACTAGCATAATGAGTCGTTAAATTAATATCACTGCTTGATGCTTCATATGCCGATATTCCACTGAAGCTATTGCTTAAATATTCATAACTGAGGCTTAACTGTGGCTCTAGTGAGTTTGATTTAGAAAATTCGGCATCGAATGCTACTTTATAAGCGTCACCGCGACCATAAATCGGATGATCACTGTGTGAAGCGTTTAATTCAGTAATGCCTAGTTTAGAAGCGAAAAGTGCGCTAGCACCATATTGGTATAGGTTTTCACGCACTTGAGAATTAACTCCTAAGGTTAACCAAGGTGAGACACCAACATCGAGATAACCGTGAAAAATACGTTCATCCGTGAGGTATTCTAATTGTTTATTTTGGATTTCTGATGGAACGCCATACATGATACTGTATTCGAATTCGCCACTGTTTAATAAATCATTACCGGTCGCAATCGAAAATTCAATGCGTTCTTCATTTCCTGAACGATCAGTAATAACGAGCTCAATATCATTGTTTCCTTGTGCTAGTGGAATATCACTGAGATTATAACTGCCCGCACCAAGGGTTAATCTTTGTACAGGGATGCCATCGATATACACATCGACATTAGACGTGCGCTGGAGTGTGAATGATTGACTTGCACGAGGGCGTACATTTTTGGTGGGTATAAGAGTGAAGTCACGCGTCACGCCAACTCCCAAAATGTCTGTTCCATCTTGAAAAGCTTGACCACTGTTGTACATATCGCCTATTACTACTCGAGTACCTTGTTGGGGGTAATCGATATTAAGGCGTGTGCCTTCTCTAATGTAGCTTGAACCGGTTAGAGAACCATTTTCTATAAAGGATTCATATTCAAAATTAAGCATGCTTAGATTGAATGCTGAGTCGAATCGACTGCGATATAGGCTTTCTCGAGCAGAGTCTTCGTCGACAAATTGACTTTCATTGGCGGAAAGCGACACATTCACATAGCCACTCAAAAGGCTTGGCTTCGCATAATTATATAAATTTCCCGCTTCGCTCATAGATAAATTCTGTGTCAGGCTGGACTGTGGTGGGATTGTCAAGACACATTCTAATGAAGCAAAATCAAAGGTTAAACTTACCCCTGTTTGTGCGAAGTGCTGTTGAGACAATATGTCATCACCACTGGATTCTTTAAGCGCATTTATTACCTCTTGTGTCACAACTGACGTTAGGAGAGACAGGGTGTCCTCTTTGGGTAATAAAATTTGGTTGTCTGCCGTAATGGTGATGTCTGCTTCACCTAATATAGTATCACTGACCCTTAGTAAAGAGGTGAGTTTAATATCTCGGCCAGTTGGATTAAGCACCATTTCTTGGCTGTGGGCAGCAGAATTTATTATGAATAGAACCAAGCAGCACATGAAAGTGGGCGTAACCAACGTGCGCATGATCTTAAAAATGTCAGTTTTCATAACCATGATATATGCCAACGGGTAATTGAATCGAAGAAGAATGTACAGTAATAGTAGAATGAGGCGGAACAAACTGCTCACCCAGCGCCTTATGCACGGTCTGATTAATATCATCAGGAAGGTTGTCGAACCTGAGTAATGAAGTGAAGGTAAATCGATTCCCGGTGTTAGTGAGCGTTAAACTACCATGTTCACCAATATGTAACTTTATGTCCGGTTGAAGAGAAGACGAGTGAACGTGTAACAGTGCATTGTAGTGGATCTGTAGATTAATCCCAGTAGACAAACCATTCACCTTTTCAACTTGAGTACTGCTTCGATTTATATCGGCGGTGCTAAAGCGGATAAAGTAACTTTGCGACATTTCGAGAGGCACTTTACTTAGCCATTGTATTCTAAATGTTTGACGCTTTCCGGGCGCGAGCATTGCTGCGGGCGGAAACACCAAAATGTCTTCATTTGGTGAGCTAGACGTAGACGTTTCAAACGTACCATTAGGCGCAAATGTCAAACGTCGAACGTTGGCTTCAAGTGCGAGCGTTTTGGTTGAGTTGTTGGAAACTACCAACTGCGAAGTTAGTTGATGATCCGTATTTAGCTCAATGACCGTGGGGGAGAGTGTAATTCCAAACGCTTGAGTATATATAAAGCACACTATCACTCCGGCTAATAAACGCCATTGCATCGTTACTCCTCCTGTTCAATATCAATTGATAGTGTACGAATGTTGAAGTTCTCGAGTGGCAACATTTCAAAAGAACGTTTGGAGTGGGGCAATACTAACGTCCCTGAGATACGTTGTGAAATTTCATTTCCTTTTAAATAAGTAGATTGAGTGCCATCGGATACTTTCCACGTCGTGTTGGTTAATCGTCCGTAACTGTTGCCGCTATTCAGCACATCTAGAACCCAATTGTCTTTGTCGTTTTGTTTTATACTTGTGACGGAAAACTGGGGCGAGGTGTTTTGCGGACGAACATTGATGAGCGTGTTGAATCGAAGAAGTAAACTCACTTGGCCTTGATTGCTGCTGGCTCGTTCCACTTTAACTTGTTTAACCGCAACCCGATACGCTTTAGATTCAGTGATGGATGGATCGCCTAAGTAACGAATCATAACTGATTGTGCCCGGCCTGGTTCTATAATGGCAGTGACGGGTATGACCAATAATTCTTCATCCGCAGGCACAATGGTCTCGTTACCATATTCATCCATGGTCATGAAATAGGGTTGTAGTTCTACCGTCAATGGCACAGTAGAGGTATTCTCCACCCGCATCGTCATTTGAGCACGTTTCCCTAATGGTGCCATCT
Organism: Vibrio sp. 2092; assembly: GCF_033339635.1. Taxonomy (NCBI): domain Bacteria; kingdom Pseudomonadati; phylum Pseudomonadota; class Gammaproteobacteria; order Vibrionales; family Vibrionaceae; genus Vibrio; species Vibrio sp. 2092. The sequence goes on from NZ_JAWOUY010000008.1 coordinate 5,714, forward strand.
CGGCAGACATCGGTTCTACTTTAAAAGCATGTGCGAACATACACGTAAACGACAAAAAGAAAAATGTGAACCAACGAATCATAGCAGTGAGCTCCATCAAAAAAATCTTACATGACAATAAAGGAGGAGGCGAAATACGCCCCCTCATTCTGTACGTTTAGTTTGAGGTGATATTCACAGTTAATGTGTCAGAGTAGCCACCAGCCCAAGGAGATGTCTCGGTAGTAACAATGTCAATTGATGCACCTACACCAGTAGCCAAATTGCCTGAACCACCATAAGATTGAGAAGCTGAAACATCGTTTAGACCAGGGCCACCCGGTGCGTTCAATGTAAAGGATGCTAAACCGCCAGCAGGGTTAAATGTTGCGTCATATTTTAGAGCAAAGTCTTCATTATCATCCGACTCCAAACCACCTTCCGCACTGGTCATGGTAACGGTCGCACCATCTGCATCATTACATTTCAATTCCAGACCACCTACACTAACGCTTTGAATTGTTGAGACGTTACCAAAGTCAATTAACTGTGTGGCAAGGCCAGTCACTTCACAAACAGGTGATACATAACCAACTAACTGAACGTCACCTGGAGCGGCGTAAGCGTTAGCACCAAAAATAGCGGTTACAGCAGCTGCACAGAGTGTTAGCTTTTTCATAAGAAATTCCTTTCACTTTTGATTGTTGGCTCAATTACGGCTGAGCGTATATTGCTCTGCAGTTATTTGCAGAGTTCCTACTTTGTTACGCTATGAATTGAAGGGTATACTTCAATTTCAATAACGTCATGATAATAACCCGCATAAAGCAAGTTATTTTCGAGCGTTACCCTAAGTACTCCTCGTTGAGTAAAAGGAATAACACCAGAGCTGTCTATCATTGCGGGCGAAAGCAATTGTCTACTAAGTCGACTTTCATTTAATCGAAGCTCATCGACTTGCAACGATAATTCGTAATTTTCAATTAATTCAACGCCCTGATGTTCATATTTAAGGCCACCATATTGAGAATTGATGGTGATCCCCAAAGGGCGATTGCAATATAGTGAGAAGGGCAATGATTGCGTCTTCTGCTCAGAAAAGGTCATCACATTGCCTGATAAAAAAGTAATCTCACAACGATCTTTAATTTGACCTGCTAACCCCATGGTCAAGGTGTTCGCACGGACATAGAAAGGGATCGATAGGCTCATAACCGTTAGCGTTATCACGAATCTACGAAGAGTAAAAAATATTTTAGTCATTTACTCGCCCCTATCTGTTCAATTGCATTCGTTGTTTAACAATTCAAACTATAGAAAGCACAGACTTTGGCATAGTAGTAAAAAAAGTTGATTATTAATGGAGAGTAGGAGAAATAGTATGAGTTTAGTTAAAAGAAATGAGCCCATTTGTTTGCAATAGGTTGATATAAAATGAGTTGTATTTATTGAGGTTAAAAGTTAGCGAATAAAGAATATTTTACTTATTGTAAATGTCTGATTTATAAACTAGCAGAAGTATGCGTTTACGATATGTTTTCAGGCAACGAATTGCTAGTACAAAAAGGGGATAGGAATCGACATTTCTGGTATTAATTTATACAAATAGGTGGATTTATCTCCAGTCAGTTGATAAATAGAATATTTTTTGTTGACCAGATAAATTAATCCGTTAAAGTACGCCTCGTTCTCACGGCAAAGGTCGCGAGATAGATGGTGTCTAACCCATCGCATGATTGCGTTGCCCTGGTGGTGGAATTGGTAGACACAAGGGATTTAAAATCCCTCGGCGTTCGCGCTGTGCCGGTTCAAGTCCGGCCCGGGGCACCATCAAAATCTTTGGTGACAGAGATACAATATCAGAAAGGCGCCTTGGCAGAGTGGCTATGCAGCGGATTGCAAATCCGTGGACCTCGGTTCGACTCCGGGAGGCGCCTCCACTATTTCGAAAGCCAGTCTTAAATGACTGGCTTTTTTCGTTTTTAGTCCGCCTTTTCGTAACCCTTCGCGCTTTCCTAAAGTCTCCCATGTTTTGATCACCATTCAATATTTTTAATGCGCTAATCATTGATTTTATAAATGTTAGACAACTCAATAATTGTATAGTGTGATTGGTGATAGTTTCTCTTCGATTGTAATCCGAACTTTTTGTATTACAGGCAGCAACCTAGCTAGCGTCATAGTTAGTATCGCTTGGTGCGTATATGCAGAAAGGAGGATTCTAGTCCTTAACGTGAGAGAAAAATAATGAAAACATTCAACCTTAAACCTACACTTTTACCCTTAACTTTGCTGCTCAGTTCGCCTGTAATGGCGGCACAAAATGGCACCATGATGCAGTATTTCCATTGGTATGTGCCAAATGACGGTGCACTCTGGACACAAGTTGAAAACAACGCGTCGGCACTATCTGATAACGGCTTTACTGCGTTATGGTTACCACCCGCCTATAAAGGTGCTGGTGGTAGCAACGACGTCGGTTATGGCGTTTATGATATGTACGATTTGGGAGAGTTTGATCAAAAAGGTTCGGTGCGCACCAAGTATGGCACCAAAGATCAGTACCTAAGCGCCATCAATGCTGCCCATAAAAACAATATCCAGATTTATGGCGATGTGGTGTTCAACCATCGCGGTGGTGCGGATGGAAAGTCTTGGGTTGATACCAAGCGAGTAGATTGGAACAACCGAAATATTGAACTTGGTGATAAATGGATTGAAGCGTGGGTAGAGTTTGATTTCCCTGGGCGCAACGACAAGTACTCAAACTTTCATTGGACGTGGTACCACTTTGATGGCGTGGATTGGGACGATGCTGGCGAAGAAAAAGCTATCTTCAAATTCAAAGGTGAGGGTAAGGCATGGGATTGGGAAGTTAGCTCGGAAAAAGGCAACTACGATTACCTTATGTACGCTGATCTAGACATGGATCACCCTGAAGTGAAGCAAGAGCTGAAAGACTGGGGCGAGTGGTATATCAACATGACGGGTGTGGATGGGTTTAGAATGGACGCGGTGAAGCACATCAAATATCAATACCTGCAAGAATGGATTGATCACCTACGTTGGAAAACAGGGAAAGAACTATTCACGGTCGGAGAGTACTGGAACTACGATGTTAATCAGTTGCATAACTTTATCACCAAAACTTCTGGCAGCATGTCTCTATTCGACGCACCGTTACATATGAACTTCTACAATGCGTCTAAATCGGGTGGTAGCTACGATATGCGTCAAATCATGGATGGTACGCTGATGAAGGACAATTCAGTCAAAGCGGTAACCTTAGTAGAAAACCATGACACTCAACCTTTGCAGGCTTTGGAGTCGACGGTTGATTGGTGGTTTAAGCCGCTCGCTTACGCGTTTATCTTATTGCGTGAAGAAGGCTATCCATCCGTGTTTTATGCAGATTACTACGGCGCGCAGTACAGTGATAAAGGGCATGACATCAATATGGTCAAAGTGCCTTACATTGAAGAGCTAGTAACACTGCGTAAAGATTATGCGTATGGCAAACAACATTCTTATCTCGACCACTGGGACGTAATTGGTTGGACTCGAGAAGGTGATGCAAAGCATCCACATTCAATGGCCGTGATCATGAGTGATGGACCTGGCGGCTCGAAGTGGATGTATACGGGTAAACCAAGTGCTCGCTACGTAGACAAGTTGGGTATCCGAACTGAAGAAGTTTGGACTGATGTGAATGGTTGGGCTGAGTTCCCAGTAAACGGCGGATCTGTCTCGGTTTGGGTTGGCGTTGAATAATCCATTCCTGTGATTTTGATACAGAGTAGGCAATTCTTGATAAAACTCTTCAATGAATCAATGTGTTATTTGATATTCATTCGACAAATGAGTAACTTATAGTTGAGCATAATCTAGAGGAAGATAAAGAATGGAATCTATTGCTGATGTATTGGTTGTGGCTATTGTGTTCGGTGCCATATTTGGGGGCGGGATAATAAAGTTAATCTTGAACCATCGTAAAGAAGTAAGAGCGTTGGAGATATCTGAACGTAATACGATGAGCCGAGAAGAACAAGATAACCTTAACAAGCAAATTGGTGACTTGAAGCGACGTGTTGAAGTGTTAGAGCGAATTGTCACAGATAACAAATATCAACTTGAAAAAGAAATCGCCTCTCTGTAGATCACCACTTAATCGTAAAGCCGGCGAAGTCCGGCTTTTTGGTGTCTGTACGTCATACCTTTCGGATGTTTAACTCAGCGTTCATCAAAAAAGTCTTTGTCGCGAATGTATTTACTCATAAAGTGATAAGAGAACGGTCGCATTAACCAACTAAATAAGGAGCGCCCAAGCCGTATGAGCGTTGGGGTGTTCTCGTATATTCTCCCGTTATATAACCATAGCATTTTGCCTACATGCCAATACAAAAAAGGTACGGGCGGCATAAAGGTCACGATGTCGATGTCGCAACAAATCCTGTATGTTTTGTGCCCCAAACGGTAGCGTTTCTTAAACGTCCAATCTCCGACAGCGGGCTGTCCGAAAGTGACCACGCGTTTAATGCTTTTGGGGTATTTTTTCTCAATATAGTCAGCAAAAACACTGCCAATCGCGCCACCTGAAGAGTGGCCAGTAATAGTGATTCTTTTTCCCCTGAGAATAAGTGGTACAACGATACCTTCGAGGCGTTCGATCACGGTCAACCCTAACCGATCTTCATTCCGGCTCGGTAAACTTTCTTGGAACAACAGATGATAGAAACCCGCGTGAATGCGATAGTTTAGTCCCAACCTTCGACAGCTTCTCGTCCACATCGCGAAGTTCAACAACCAATCACTGATACTGTGTGAGCCTTTAATCACTACGACCACTTCACTCTGTTTTTTACTCCAGAGCACGCGAATCATAATCTTACCGTGTTCATTTCTAATGACTCGTTGCCCATTAGGATCGAATCCATATTGAGTTTGTCTGAAGACGCGAGGGTAGGCGAGATTACAAAGCACCGCATAGCGCTCGTATTGGTATCGTTTTAATGGTTTCACGTTATCTTTCTTAATGGAGCCCAACGATTGACTGTAATTAATGAATATTAAGAATACGTGAACCTTGATTTAGGGTCGGTAGAGATTTTGTGTATTGGAATCGCGAATGAAAGACTCAAACTGGCTTAAATGTGTCAAGATGGTTTGGCGAGAGAGTTCATGATGTTCGCTAAGCACGTTAATTAGCTTTTTCAAAGCCTTACGATCTTGTTTATTGAGATTTGCTGTTTCTTTGAGTTGTGCGAAAAATTCAATTTGACTTGAAGTGTCGTTAAAGTCACCGAGCTTGTCTTGCAATAGTTTTAGTTGTTTCACGTTGTTTTTGTGCTGTTGGGAAGGATAGAGCGTGGAAAATCCTTCTAACAAATAACGAAGCGCTTTGCACTTTATCCGCATCGAATGAATCACGCTGTCACGACTTTTGTCCGAGATTTTGCGTCGTGCTTTATCAACTTTTTTAAATTGAACGGAGATTTTTTGGCTTGCGAAAAGTAACGCAGGTACGTTGCTATCCACTGGTTCGTGTTGCGTACTTCGCAACATACTATTCCTGATCAAAGTGCAGTGCGTTGTGTATTCTTGTGTATCTAGCCAACGCGTAACTTTTGCTTGTTCGTAAGCACGTTCAGATTCTATAAAGCAAAAAAGTTGCTCAAGAGACGATTTGTGATTTGGGAGCATTTCAATGTATTGGTTTTTGTCCAAGATAAATACGTCCAAATCACGCAGCTTATTTGTTTTCTTCATCATTATTCTTAAATGAGGTTTCAAAATACGCTGTTCAAAAGGAGGGATCAGTTCGCGAAGTAGTGAGCATAGTGAGCGTATGCGCCTCAGTGTGACGCGATATTGGTGTGTATATTCAGGATCCAAGTCGTCGATGACTCCCTGCTCCAGAGAGCGTGCATAATCAAATTCAGTAAGGAAGAAGTGGGGCACTACGAAGTCGAGTTCGGAGTCGGCATGTAAGGGTAAGTGAAATGATGGTTTTCGAAACATGATGAGCGCTATTTTGTTCTCTGAAATACACGTTAAGTTTATACCCATACTGTTAACTTGCGCGATTTGTTGGCTCTTCATTGATATAAAATGAGAAGGTTAAAAGGCACGAAAGCAAAGTGTATTGATGATCAAATAAGCAAAATGATCGCCCTTTGTTCGTTAGAGTCGTCTTTTTAACCATTTGAATAAAAAAGACTAATTTTTTGTTGACCAGATAAATTAATCCGTTAAAGTACGCCTCGTTCTCACGGCAAAGGTCGCGAGATAGATGGTGTCTAACCCATCGCATGATTGCGTTGCCCTGGTGGTGGAATTGGTAGACACAAGGGATTTAAAATCCCTCGGCGTTCGCGCTGTGCCGGTTCAAGTCCGGCCCGGGGCACCATCAAAATCTTTGGTGACAGAGATACAATATCAGAAAGGCGCCTTGGCAGAGTGGCTATGCAGCGGATTGCAAATCCGTGGACCTCGGTTCGACTCCGGGAGGCGCCTCCATTCTTTTACTTGTCCATGAGTTCCGATAGTAACCTGTAGGATCTCAACTTCTCAGATTGTTCAAACACCATCGTGTTTACCATAATTTCATCTGCCCCAGTGCGTTCCAAAAGTTTCTCAATTTTCTGTCTTACATATGTTTGATCACCATGGATAGATTCACGTAATTGAGTTTCAACGTGAAGCTTTTCCTGTGCTGACCATAGTGGTGCCATACTTTTCACTGGTGCGCGAAGTTTTTCGCGATTGCCGCGAATCATTTTTAAGAATTTTTGCTTCTCTGTTGTCGCGAGAAAATCTGCATGTGACTGAGTATCCGCTACGATAACGTTGGCACAAATCATCACATAGGGTTGAGCTAAATGCTCGGATGGGACAAACTCATCTCGATAAAAGTTTAGAGCACGAGACATTGCATCTGGAGCAAAGTGTGCAGCAAATGCGAAAGGTAAGCCTCTCTTAGCTGCTAAACGTGCGCTGTATGTACTCGACCCCAGAAGCCAAATCGGCAGAGATGTGTTGTTACCTGGATAAGCCGCGACTGGTTGATTTCGAGATACGGGACCAAGAAAGAAATTAAGTTCCTCCAACAGCTCTTCAAAGTCAGGATCCATATGCTCTGGTTCCCGCCTTAATGCATGCATTGTTTGGTAGTCGGTGCCTGGTGCGCGTCCTAATCCGAGGTCAATACGACCAGGGTATAATGCCTCTAACGTTCCGAATTGCTCTGCAATAACTAGTGGTGCATGGTTAGGTAACATGATTCCACCTGATCCTAAACGGATCGAGTTCGTGTGCGCTCCAATATGACTGAGTAATACACTGGTTGCGGCACTGGCGATGTCGGGCATGTTATGGTGTTCAGCCATCCAAAACCGATGATAGCCCCAGGACTCGATTGATTGAGCTAATTCAACGGAGCGTTCGAACGTTTCGGTGAAGTTTGTTCCGTCGGACACGGGTGCCAAATCCAGAACAGATAAACGAGGAAAAGACATAGGATAGTTATAGCCTGTTAATGAATCTTAACTATCATATGGTGGTGAAAGTTGACGTTTAAAAGGGGAGGATTAACCATTCACAATGGATTATTTTTCTTCAATGCTTGGAGAGCGTTTAGCTTACGAGTTTAGCTTTTGCTATGTGATAAAAGCGGCTTTATTACTGTAAGTGGCCACAGTGGTCGATGTCGTTGAATATTCGCATGTAGAACGTTTCCACAGCTACTTTAGATTAAAACATAGGCCTCTTTAACAGCGAACTGCTGTTGTCGACAATAGTGAACGAGCTAGTTTTAGAACGTTTTGACTGATACATAGACTTGTCTGCCGCTGTTAATAATTCATGTACATTCGACCCATGCTCAGGATAGAGTGCAATACCAATGCTAGCTCCGACGCATAACTCTTTACCTTTAAAATGAATTACTTTTTCTATTTCTTGGATATAGCGTAGTGCACATGCAGACAGAGACGTACCTGTTGTGTGTGAACGATGAATAATAATAAATTCATCTCCACCAAAGCGGCCTACCATGTCTGATTCGTCGATAATACTTGATAATCTACTAGCTACAGATTTTAACACTGCATCACCTGCCTCATGGCCATGGCTATCGTTAATATCCTTAAATAAATTTAAATCTATAAAAAACAAACTAAACCTATTCTCACTGCCTCTGAAATTACGCGTAAGCTGGATCAAATGTTTTTCTATTGCTCGACGATTGTAGATATTAGTTAAGGAGTCGTGCTCAGACAAAAATACCAAACTTTCTTTTTGACGATTTAGAACTGAAGTTTGATTCTCTACTTCTTCTTTAAGTTTTGATTTTGATATTGTTGTGTGGTTTAACAATGCCGCCATTTTATTGAAGTAACAAGACAGATTTTCAAATTCCGTGAATTGATTTTCTGAAGGGATTTTATAGTCAAAATTTGACCTGCTTAATTGTTTTATTCCATTTATAAACCTTTGAAAGCTTCTCTTGAACTTTATTTTTATATAAAAGCATAATAGCATAACAACCAGAGAGATAAAAATAATACCTGCTTGAGTGTAATAATTTAAATTTTGTAGTTTTGTAGACTTATTATTAAGTATTTTTTTATAAATATATATTATTTCATTATTCATATCCTGGGATACAATGTTTATTCTGGATTGTATGACAGGATTTGATTTATTATAATTTACGACTGAATCATAATGGCGATCTTTGTCTAGTAAATGATTATTTTCGTATTGAACTAAAAAATACAGTTCGAGATTCATTTTTTTTAGGTCTTTAGTAAGGTATAAAACATCTTCATTTTGAGATAATAATTCGTTTAATTTGTTATGAGAAATCATGAATTGTGTGAAATTGTTTTTTCCCCTATTTTGAGTGTAAGCCCAAAGATAACTACTTAATGACTCTAATGATATTTGTATGTCCATTATTTGGTTTAATTGTTTCTTGGCTTTATAATCTTCTATTTTTATGAAGCTTATGTATACTATAACGCTGATACATAGTATTACGCTTAGACTGAATAGTGATGCTAAATAGTGGTTTAACGAACGATGCATTTTAATCTAGACCATCAAAATATGAATTGATATAGTTTTCTTTAAATATTTTTCTGTAATTTGGAATCTGTCCTTCTACATAGTTTTGTTTTAATGCCCAATTAGCTTCTGATTGTAATGTAAATAATAAAGAATTCGTTAAATTTAATCGAAAGTTATAATCATCCCAACTCCAAGATATTTCTTCAACTGTTGTGTTAAGTTTTTGTGATAGTATTTTCATTGTTAAATGAGGGTTTTTATCCATCCAGTTAATTGAGTGATGAAGTGACTTTATTATTTTCATTACTTCTTGATCTGATTTTTCAATGTGTATTTCTTTTGATACAAGCAAAAAGTAAAGTTTATACACGCCAATAATTCCTATGTTCTTTACTTCTTCATTTATTCTATTCTTGGCCATAAATCCGTATGGCTCCCAAGTAGATATTGCATCGACGTTTCCTTGTATTAAATGATTTATAATAACCTGCGTTGTTGATGATATTTTTTCTACTTTTTCTAAATCAATGTCATTTACCTGTAGCAACAAGTCTAAGTAATATTCGCTAGCGCTCTTTTTTATTACACCAACCTTTTTTCCTGGTAATTTATCTATACTTTCTATACCAGACCGCTTTTTAGTTAGCAGCTTAATATCATTCGTAGAAGATGCAAAAGAAGTGATTAATGCTAAATCTTTGTATTCAAAGCTTTTAAACATCAGTACGCTTTCAGAAAAAGTGGCGTAATTAACATGGTTTTCTAGAAGTAGGTTTGAACATTCGACCCCTCCAAAGCACATGATAAGTTCGACGTTTAAATCGTTTTCTTCAAACGCACCTATGTGCTCTGCAATGATAAAAGGGGCTGACAGAGGCGTCTTAGATATACCGATTGTTGTAGGTTTGTGGATAGCATTTGATACCGTTGTTAACTTTAAATAAGCAACTACTAATGCAGAAAGAACTAAAATTATGATAACTGTAGAAATCTGTTTTGTATCCATCAAAAACAACTCCCTTCATAATAGTAGTAATTAATCTATCAGTTAAATGAGTGTAGTTGCTTATTGGGTTGATGCTAGGAGAGGAGGGGATTTATTTGTATCGTGCCAAATTTATGAGTACCTAGGGGTAATTTCGGTAACTGGCTTAGATATAAAGAATTTATCTTTAGTTAGTTCAAGTTGTAGCAAATGACTGATTTCATAACATGATGATTTATGGAGAGATATCAACTTTTTAAGTTGAAAAATTGTACTCCATTTTTGCCATTTTTCTTTATCTCATACATTGCGTGATCGGCTTTTTGATACACTTCATTAAACGGTTGCTTTCCTTTGTTAAAGAGACAAACACCGATACTCATTCCTATCGTTACTTTATGTAAGTCTTGATTTATCGCTGGAATGATTGAATCTAAGAGTTGATTGCAAAGTTGGGATATCTCCTCTCGACTTGAATGCCAGTTTAAGATAACAAATTCATCGCCTCCTATGCGTCCAACTTGAGACTTGCTTGACGCAAGCTCTGTTAAGCTATTGGCGATATTGATGAGGAGGGTGTCGCCAGTATGATGGCCTAGCTGGTCGTTAACTGCTTTAAAATTATCTATATCAACAAACACTAAAGCAGACTGCTGAGACGGTTCGGTTTGAGGTTGATGATTAAAGTTTTCCTCAATTGCTTTTCTATTTAACAATCCAGTCAATGGATCACTCGAAGCCAACTTGGCCAGTTGCTGCTCATAACGCTTTTCTTTTGTAATATCGATATGAGTACCCATCATCCGTAGTGGTTCGCCATCAGAACCATACTCGACGATGCGCCCTCGATCGTAGACCCAGCTATCACTGCCGTCTTTATGAATCATGCGATGCACTACCTCATAAAGGTCGGTCTTGCCTGCTAGGTGATCTTCAAATGCACCCACCGCAAGATCATAATCTTCAGGGTGGAGATTGTTTTTCCACGTTTCAACCGTCGCGGTTAACTCATGGGGCTGATAACCTAGCATTTTTCCCCACTGCATATTGAATATCGTCAAAGTACCTGAAGGAATATGCTGCTCCCACAAACACAGTCCATTACTGTCGAGTGCAGCATTCAACTTTTCTTGTAGTCGCGCATTCTTCCGCTTCAGCTCTTCATTTTCTTTTTCTAAGCAGGCAATTCGAGTTAGATATTCTTCCATTTTGCGCATAATTTACGTCGTTTTCGGAGCGACAATATACGAAAAATACTTTGCAATTTCTATGATTGAGCTTGGAGATATAAATATTGAATATGCGGTAAATAATAAAGAATCGGTGATGTTACTTAAGAGCAGTAAAGTAAATGCTTGGAAAACAAAGAAGGAAATAGGGGGTAAGCGAGGGGCTCTCCTGGTGCAAAGTCTTAAATGGAGGCCTTTGCACCGGGACTACTGAGGGTTAGCGGTTTAGTGCACCACAACGCTCAGGTTGGTATGTGATATCGACAATTTCAATTGTCTTCACTTGATTATTTGGCATTGGCCAGTCAAGTTTTTGGCCGACAGACAAACCGATCAGTGCGCTGCCTACGGGTGCAAAAATAGAGATATCATCACTGCTTTTCAGTTCAGAAGGGTAAACCAGTGTCTTTGTCATGGTTCTATCTTCACCTGAAAATTTAAACTCTACAGTCGAGTTCATCGTGACCACGTTATCTGGCATTTGTTCTGGCTCAAGAACTGTTGCTCGGTCGAGCTCTGCTTCTAATTCCACAAGCTCCGCTGCGATGTTTGGCATTTTATCCAACAAAGCCGTGATTCGGTTCATATCTAAGCTTGAGATGTAGATAGAATTGTTTTCTGACATTTTATGACTCCCAAATAAAAGGCCGCCTCACAAAAATGGGACGGCACTCTATATGTCAATTACGGTATCAATCATATGGACGCTATTCCATATGAACTAAACCTGATTTTAGTCTTTATAGTGCGACTTAGCTAGTAAAAAATTTTTGTTGTGAAGCTTGATTTTTCTAAATCTTTCAATCACTTCAGATATTGTTCTCTGATCACCTTGAAACGGTGAAGTCAAGTGAGTGCGTCGTTTAGAAGCAAAGCAGGATTTATCGTAGGTGTGCTCGGTTTCGATGGTCAGCCTAACTTCATAAAAGCAAAACGGTATAGTCCGTTGCTAGCATGGCTTCGGTTATCTCAGTTTGTTAAAACTACCAATATCCGTTAATAAATTACTTTTTATTTCGCAATAGTCAGATAAATACGTTCATCTACCCCTTTAGGGTAGTTTGAAATTGTAATTGATTTACATCATGTATTAATTTTCTTTCACAATTAACAATGAGCTCAGTGATAAGAACCTAACCCTTAGGAATTATAATGAGCAAGTTGAAGCTAGTAGTCATCGGTAACGGTATGGTAGGGCACCGTTATATTGAAGACTTAGTCGAGAAAGCTGATATGTCTAATATAGACATTACGGTTTTCTGTGAAGAACCTCGTGTCGCATACGACCGTGTGCACCTTTCCTCTTACTTTTCTCACCATACTGCAGATGAACTTTCTTTAGTAAAAGAAGGCTTCTACGAGAAACACGGTATTAACATGCTGATCGGCGAACGCGCGATTAACATCAACCGTGAAAACCGCATTGTTTACTCAAGCACTGGCCGTGAAGTTCAATACGACAAGCTGATTCTTGCTACTGGCTCATTCCCATTTGTTCCACCTATCAAAGGTCACGAAAGCAAAGACTGTTTTGTTTACCGTACTATCGAAGATCTTAAAGCGATCGAAGCGTGTGCGAAGAAGAGCAAATCAGGCGTTGTTGTCGGTGGTGGTCTGCTAGGCCTTGAAGCAGCAGGCGCACTGAAAGCACTGGGTGTAGAAACGCACGTTGTTGAGTTCGCGCCAAAACTAATGGCTGAGCAACTTGACCTGGCTGGTGGTAACCAGCTTCGTCAAAAGATCGAGCGTATGGGCGTGAACGTTCACACCAGCAAAAATACGCTTGAGATTGCGCCAGAAGGCACAAACGCACGCAACGTTATGCGTTTTGCTGACGGTTCAGAACTAGAAACAGACTTCATCGTATTCTCTGCAGGTATTCGTCCACAAGACAAACTAGCACGCCAAATGGAGCTAGAAGTGGCACCTCGTGGCGGTGTTGCTATCAACGATCATTGTCAGACTTCTGATGAGAACATCTACGCGATTGGTGAGTGTGCGTCTTGGAACGAAATGTTCTACGGCCTTGTTGCTCCTGGCTACAAGATGGCGACAGTTGCCGTTGATCACCTACTAGGTAACACAGAAAGCAAATTCGAAGGCGCTGACATGTCTGCGAAGCTGAAACTTCTAGGTGTAAAAGTAGGTTCAATCGGTGACGCGAACGGTCGTACTGAAGGTTGTAAGAGTTACGTTTACCAGAACGAAGAACAAGAAGTCTACAAACGTCTTATCGTTTCTAAAGACAACAAGAAACTGCTTGGCGCGGTTATGGTTGGCGATACGTCTGACTACGGCGACCTGCTTCAACTTATGTTGAACGAAATCGACCTACCAGAACACCCAGATGCGTTGATCCTTCCTGCACACGCAGGCGCTGAGAAACCAGCACTAGGTGCAGATGCTCTACCAGAAAGTGCAGTGATCTGCTCTTGTTTCGACGTAACCAAAGGCAAGATCGCACAAGCGGTTGCTGATGGTCACCACACATTGGGCGACATCAAAGCCGTGACGGGCGCGGGTACAGGCTGTGGTGGTTGTATTCCTCTAGTGACGTCTGTTCTAAATGCTGAGCTTGCTAAATCTGGTATCGAAGTGAAGAACGACGTGTGTGAGCACTTTGCATACTCACGCCAAGAGCTGTTCCACCTAATCCGTATTGAAGAGATCAAAACGTTTGATGAGCTTCTAGAGAAATACGGTAAAGGTTACGGCTGTGAAGTTTGTAAACCACTGGCTGGTTCTATCTTGGCTTCTTGCTGGGGTGAGCACATCCTTAAGCCACAACTGGTTAAGCTGCACGACACGAACGATAACTTCCTAGGTAACATCCAAAAAGACGGTACTTACTCTGTTATCCCACGTATGGCGGGTGGTGAAGTAACACCTCAAGCACTGAGTGCACTAGCGAACGTTGCAGCAGAATACAACCTATACACCAAAGTAACCGGTGCTCAACGTATTGGTCTGTTTGGTGCTCAAAAAGACGATCTTCCAGAGATCTGGCGCAAGCTTATCGACGCTGGTTTCGAAACAGGTCAAGCGTACGCAAAAGCACTTCGTATGGCGAAGACATGTGTGGGCTCTACTTGGTGTCGTTACGGTGTTCAAGACTCTGTTGGTCTAGGTTCTTACATCGAGAACCGTTACAAAGGCATTCGTACACCTCATAAGATGAAGTTCGGTGTTTCTGGCTGTACTCGTGAGTGTGCGGAAGCACAAGGTAAAGACCTTGGCATTATCGCGACTGATGCAGGTTGGAACATGTACGTATGTGGTAACGGTGGTATGAAGCCTCGTCACGCAGACCTACTTGCAAGTGACCTAGATAAAGAAACGCTGATTAAGTACATCGACCGCTTCATGATGTTCTACATCCGTACTGCTGCGCCACTACAACGCACATCAGTTTGGATGGAAAACATGGAAGGTGGCGTTGACTACCTACGCGAAGTGATTGTTGAAGACAAACTTGGCATCAACGCTCAACTAGAAGCAGACGTAGCGAAGCTTGTAGACGAGTATGAGTGTGAGTGGACTGCGACCATCAACGACGAATCACAACTGACTCGTTTCGCGCACTTCATCAACTCTGACAAGCGCGATGAAAACGTCGTGTTTGTACAAGAGCGCGAACAGCACCGCCCAGCAACCTTCACGGAAAAGCACCCTGAAGCGAAAGGCGACATCCTACACGTAGCGATCACTGAAGCATAAGGGAAGGTTGATTATGTCATTTGAAAAGATTTGCCAAATCAGCGATATCGTACCGGGCACGGGTGTTTGTGCTTTGGTTGATGGTCAGCAAGTTGCGGTATTCCGCCCAACAAAAGCAGAAGAAGTGCTGGCGATCAGCAACACAGACCCGTTCTTCCAATCAAACGTGCTTTCTCGCGGTTTGATCTGTGAGCACCAAGGCGAGCTTTGGGTGGCTAGCCCACTTAAGAAGCAACGCTTTAACCTGACAACAGGTGCGTGCATGGAAGACGAGCGTTTTAGCGTGAAAGCGTACAAAACCCGCGTAACAAGCGGCGAAGTAGAAATCTCTGCGTAAGCTTGGTTTTCATTCCCTCCTCTTAGGGGAGGGAATGAACTGAAACCTAGATTCAATAGACAAAGGCTTTCCAAGCATCATCTCAGGGGAACAGGGAAGCGAGGTGTTGTAGACAGCGTTCAGGTGTCAACGGGAAGCCTTTCTCTATTCAATCTTTAACTTTTTAACTTTCAATTTTGGATAAGGACACATTCATGTCTACTGATTTTAAGCCTGCAGAATTCGTGCAAACCATGATCAATGTTGGTGAAGCGAAAACCAATACAAGCACGCGAGACCTTCTGCTTCGCGGTACGATGGCTGGCGTTATTCTTTCGCTTGCGGTGGTGGTTGCTATTACCGCGATTGTACAAACGGGTATCGGTCTTGTAGGAGCACTTGTTTTCCCCGTTGGTTTCGTAATTCTAAGTGTGATGGGGTATGACCTAGTAACCGGTGTTTTTGGTCTAGCGCCTCTGGCTAAGTTTGCTAACCGTCCGGGCATCACTTGGGGTCGTATCTTCCGTTGTTGGGGTCTTGTAGGCTTGGGTAACCTTATCGGTTCTCTGATCGTTGCTTACCTAGTGGCTATCTCTCTAACAGGTAACTTCTCTCTAGAACTGAACGCAGTAGCGAAGAAATTTGTGGCTGTTTCTACCGCGCGTAGCCTTGGTTTTGAAAACATGGGTATGGACGGATGGATCACGTGTTTCGTACGCGGCATCTTCTGTAACCTAATGGTATGTCTAGGCGTTATCGGCAACATGACAGCACGTTCAGTATCTGGTCGCGTAGCAATGATGTGGTTCCCAATCTTCATCTTCTTCGCTCTAGTATTCGAGCACACAGTAGTAAACATGTTCCTATTCCCACTAGGTATGATTCTAGGTGCGGATTTTGGTATCGCGACTTGGTTGAACTTCAACCTTATCCCAACCATCCTAGGTAACATTGTTGGTGGTCTAGTAATGACTTGTATTCCACTGTACCTAACTCACGCAAAAACAGCGCCTTCTATCAACGTAGTTGAAGAAGAAGTAAAAACAGAGCCTGCAATCGCAAAATAAACCGCTTTTATCTGGCCCTACCTATGGTAGGTAGGGCTGTTCAACTCATTTAACTTTCGATAAGTATTGTATTGATTTAGCTATAAAAAGTAATAACTCCTTGGAGTGATTTTAACCTTGAGTTAATGACTTGAGTGTTACTTTTTATGTCCAAATTTTCGATAGGCGTTGATATGACAACTGTTAACTCATCTTTAAACAGCGGCTTTGTTTCTCTTGTTGGTGCAGGTCCTGGTGACCCTGATTTACTCACAGTAAAAGGCTTAAAAGCCATTCAAGCGGCTGAAGTTGTGGTGTACGACCGATTGGTATCAAAAGAGATTCTTGAGTTGGCGCATGCATCAGCAGAGATGATTTATGTTGGGAAAAAGCTCGATTTTCACTGCGTGCCTCAAGATCAAATCAACCAAATCTTGGTGCAAAAAGCGCAAGAAGGTAAACGCGTTGTACGTCTAAAAGGCGGCGATTCATTTATCTTTGGTCGTGGCGGTGAAGAGCTAGAAGAGCTAGCAGAATTCGGCATCAAATACGAAGTGGTTCCGGGTATCACAGCTGCTGCGGGTGCAACGGCTTACGCAGGTATTCCATTAACGCATCGTGACCACGCGCAAAGCGTTCAGTTCATTACTGGTCACGTACAAAAAGATGGCCGTGAGATTGAATGGCATTCACTAGCGCAATCCAACAACACACTTGTGTTCTATATGGGGTTGAAGCAAAGCGGCCATATTATGGATAAGCTGATCACTCATGGGTTAGATCCTGAGATGTCATGCGCCATTATTGAAAACGGTACGCGCCCAGAGCAGCGCGTGTTCCAAGGAAATTTGAACGAGCTATCGATCATGGCAGAGCAAGCCGTGAGCCCAGCATTGATTGTGGTTGGCAGCGTGACTCAACTTCACAACAAGTTGGATTGGTTCGCAACGTAATACTGCCCAGAAGTGACTATATTTTACAGGGGCTTTGTTGCCTCTGCATTTCTTGCTTACGCATAGGCATTTGATCAATGAGGTTGTTGATAAACGGCCAGTCTGTTTCTGCGCCCCAGCGGTGTTTTTCTAGACCATCTTTACCAAGCAAAATAGCGGTATGAGAGCCTTTTTCGACCTCATAAAGACGAGCTAGCATTTTTAGGTCGAACTCTTCTTTAAGCCAAGCAGGAAAAGTATAACCTTGTTCTGTAATGACCAGCGTGACGACATCTCTGTCTTCCAACTCACACTCATTCATAAGTGTTTCTAGCAAGAATTGTTTGACGTATTCATCATTTTCTGGCGCAAAGTAGAGCACACTTCTATGTGGCCAGTATTTGGAGTGCGCTGGATAACCAAATGCTGTCGATGACAAGATACAAGAAAGCAGTATCACTAGTAACTTTCCACCCATGACAGTTCCCCTAGAAACCCAAATAACTTTTTATACGTTAAGTTTAGTGGAATTGGCTCATTGTGCTTTTTCCAAAACTGGCATAGGGTAGGCAGCAAATAAATTGAGCGTAGAAATAGATGAGTTCGGAAAGCAAACAAAAAATCGCCATTTTGGTTGATGTACAGAATGTGTATTACACCTGTCGCGAAGCGTATCGAAGCAATTTTGATTACAACCAGTTTTGGTATGTTGCCACACAAGGGAAAGAGGTGGTAAGTGCTCGTGCTTATGCTATTGCGAGCAATGATCCCAAGCAACGTCAGTTCCACCATATTCTTCGTGGTGTTGGATTTGAGGTGATGCTTAAACCCTACATCCAGCGTCGTGATGGCAGCTCGAAAGGCGATTGGGATGTGGGTATTACTCTCGATGCAATTGAAATTGCTCCCGAAGTTGAGGAAGTGATTCTAGTTTCGGGAGATGGAGACTTTAGTCTGCTAGTAGAGAGAATTCAGCAGCGCTTCAATAAAACGGTGACCGTTTATGGTGTACCTAAACTTACATCTCAAACTCTGATTGATTGTGCCGACAATTTTGTCGCGATTGATGACGATTTCTTGCTGTAGTTAATAGTGCAATAAAGAAAGGCGAGTCACTCAGGCTATACGAAAACGTACAATGACTCGCCTCTAATTTATCGTTGATTTGGCTAGTTACGAAGGAATGATCATTTGCCCTAGCAAGTAACCCAAGCAACACGCACCAATCACGCCGATTAAGCCCACAGACATGAATGAGTGGTTGAAGTACCACTTACCAATCTTAGTTGTGCCCGAGGTATCGAAGTTCACAGTCGCGATATCTGAAGGGTAGTTTGGAATAAAGAAGTAGCCGTATACCGCTGGCATCAAGCCGATAAGCAGCGCAGGTTCCAAACCTAAGCCGAGACCAACAGGCAGCATCATGCGAGCCGTTGCAGCTTGAGAGTTCACCACAACCGACACAATGAATAACGCAAGCGCGAATGTCCAAGGATAGTTGGTTACCATCTCAACGATGCCGGATTTAAATTGAGGCATAGCGTACTGGAAGTAGGTATCTGACATCCATGCAATACCGAAGATAGCAATCGCCGCCACCATACCAGATTTAAATACCACCCCATTTGGTACGTCACGCGGGTCAGTTTTGGTCGCAAGCAAAATGATACCGCCGAAGCAGAGCATCATCATTTGAATCACAACTGCCATGCTGATTGGCTTCGAGCCATCTACGATGGTACGAATGTCTGGCCACATCGCGATAACGACGATAACCAAGATCGATGCAATGAACAGCAATACAGAGTTACGAGCACTTGTTGGTAGTACTTCATCAAGAGACGTTGCAGTTGTGTTGAGGATTTTTTCTCTCCACACAGGATCTTTCAAACGCTCTTGGTATTCTTCATCGTCGTCTAGCTCTTTACCACGCTTTAGGCTGTAAAGTGACATCAACAACGTACCGAATAGCGTTGCAGGTACAGTAACGAGCAGAATTGAGAGCAGAGTGATCTCGTGTTGAATGTCGGAGAGTTGCGCCAAGTAGTAAACCACTGCTGCTGAAATTGGCGAGGCTGTGATTGCGATTTGAGAGGCGACAGAAGCGGCAGCCATAGGACGCTCTGGACGAATGCCGTTTTTAAGCGCAACGTCGCCAATGATTGGCATGATAGAGTAAACCGCGTGGCCAGTACCAAGCAGGAAGGTCATAAAGTAAGTCACGAAAGGAGCAATAAGGGTGACGCGTTTTGGGTTCTTACGAAGCACACGCTCGGCAACTTGCAGCATGTATTTCAAACCGCCAGCGGCTTCAAGAATGGAAGCACATGTTACCACCGCTAAAATGATCAACATAACGGTGACAGGAGGAGAGGTTGGCGGCATCTTAAAGATGAAGACTTCAATCACCAAGCCAATTCCGGATACGACCCCAAGGCCTATACCACCATAACGTGAGCCGATATACAGCATCACGAGCAAAAATAGAAACTCAAGATACAACATGTGGATTTCCTTATTTAAAACAGAGGGCTACATAGCCAAATTACCTCTTTGTATTGTCTCGATATTCAGAAAGAAAATACTTCATGTTGTTCACAATCCGCTGGATAAGAAACAGCAATATTCAATTATTGGCAATAACTCACGCTACACAGGGAAACTGTTAACACAGTTTTATCAGGGTGTTTTTATGCTGTGTATTTTTGCGATCATGTGAGCGTTAAATGCGAAGAGGTTTAAGAGTTTGTTGCTATTCATCGCATACGTAACCAGACCTTACAGCTTCACAGAACTCGGAAATACATTCATAACTAACCCTAAGAGTGCTTCTTTGTTATGAAAACGCAAAGGATAATAGTTTGCATTGCGATTGGTGCTTGGGTATAAAGGTGTCAGAATGACTACACCAACAATAAGCCATCATGTCTGAGCAATTTTTCCCGCAACTGTTTCAAACTTCGAGTGAGATTACACCTTACCTACACGGTGATATCGGCGAGATAGGGCAAGAAGCTATCCATATCGAGAATGATATCAACCCGATCATCCAAGGCCTTTACCAGCAAATCTCGGAGGCTCATCCGGAAGCGGGAAAAGCATATTGGTTGACAAGAACGTGGGATTTACTTTGTTGGCAGCCAGTTTATGTCGCATTCATCTCTATTTACGGTTACCACACGTTGCCAAACATTCGCGAGATAGCGCAGCACCTCAAACCTTGTTTTGTTTCTGGGTACCGATTCGCCGACGAAGCGCATATACATGGCGAGCCAGAGGCGTTGATAAAAGAGGCGGGGCGTCAAATCCGAGAACTGTTCGACTTCTATCAACAAGAGATGAGTCAATGGACACGCATTCGTCCTGGCTTCACCCATCAATTGATGTCGGACGGAATCATGGCTTGTTTAATTCGTCTCCAACAGCGCTTTCCGCAAATGACTAACTCGACACTTCAGGAGCATGCGGTCTTGTGGCTAAGCGCAATGGGTTTGGATGTTGATAATAGCCGCTCACTTCATGAGACGGAATCTGATCAGCCGCTAAAGTTAGTAAGAAAAAGTTGTTGTTTAGTCTATAAGTGTGAAGGCAGAAAGCTTTGTGCAGATTGTCCTCGTTTAGAGGAAAATCGACAGCTTATCAGCAAGAAGGTTCTTAATTAACATTTATTTAACTTGTGTAACAGTGCTCGATTTGAGAGTGAGAATAAGTATCATTGCATACTCTTGTTGACAACAAAAAGATAAATACAATGATGAAAAGGACGTTTTCTTTCAATCTCATCGTACTTGCGATGAGCAGTGGATACGCAGTTAGCTCAATAGCAGCAGAAGATCTTCAACAAACATCGACTCCGAGCGATGAGCAATTGGTTGTTGTAGGCAGTGTGATGCCGAAATCGATCTCCGATATTCCAGGAACGGTTTGGTTTGTTGGCCAAGAAGAGATTGCTCAGCAATATCGTGCGGGCAAGACACTGGGTGATATTCTTTCTGCCACCATCCCTTCTTTAGACGTCGGCACCGGTGGTCGAACTAACTATGGTCAGAACCTTCGCGGTAGAGCAATGTTGGTAATGATTGATGGTGTCTCGTTACAGTCTTCTCGCCCGATTAGTCGTCAGTTAGACGCAATAGACCCATTCAACATCGAGCGAATTGAAGTACTATCTGGTGCAACCTCCATTTATGGTGCAGGCGCTACTGGTGGTGTTATTAACATTATCACCAAGAAAGCGTACTCGGATGACTTGTCGTTTGAATCCTACATGAGTGGCACTACAGGTTTTAACAGCAGCGATGACTTTGATTACAAACTCGCTCAGTCTATCTCGGGTGGTAATGAGCGAATTACCGCTAGAGGTTCGGTTGTGTACACCGAGACACAAGGTGCATTTGACGCAAATGGCGACATTGTCACCCCAGACATTTCACAGGGCTCCTTGCAGTATAATTCAACGCTCGATGTTATGGGATCGACCGAGATTCAAATCTCCGATGCCAGCAAGTTAAACTTTGTCGCACAATACTATGACAGCCAGCAAGATTCGCCATACGGTTTGTACATTGTTAACAATAAATTTGTTGATGTACGAGAGGGGTTCGATTCCGACCGTGAACATGGTACAGAGCGAGTTCTCTTAAGTGCGAACTACGCTCACGACAGCGTATTCGGTCATCAACTGATAGGCGAGTTATCTTACCGTAGTGAAGACCAAACCTTTACTCCTTATTACCAAAGTGCCTCTCAACAAAAAACAGAAGTTTTTGCTGGGCGCTTAGCGTTAGCTAAAAGCTGGGAGTCATTCAAACTTGTTTATGGTGTCGATGCGTACTTAGACCGTTTTGAAAGTAACCAGGCTCTGTTCGATCCAACCATTGCGAACAGCTCTGGGAACTTAATTAATCGAACCTATGCCGAAGTGGGGCGTTACCCAGATGTTGATGTGGCGTCTTACGCAATGTTTGTCCAAGGGGATTACCAAATCAATCAAGATTGGTCAGTACAAGCAGGCTACCGCTACCAATACATGGACAATAAGATTGATGATTTTGTTGCCTATAGTATACAAAAGAAGATCGCATCGGGTAATGGTGTATCAGCGGATGCGGTACCAGGTGGCAGCACTGACTACTCTGTGAGCTTATTTAATTTGGGCACCATTTATCAGCTTAACGATGAATCTCAGCTTTGGGCGAACTTCTCTCAAGGTTTCGAACTCGCTGATCCTGCAAAGTACTACGGCCAAGGTAGCTACGATGCCGCGGATGCAAATGGTCACTACGCGTTGAACAATAGCATTAATGTATCTGACTCAAAAATGTCGGGCATCAAAACGGACAGCTATGAAATTGGTTACCGATTAGATACGGATACTGTCGCACTGCAAGCGGCGGGTTACTACTCGGTGTCGGATAACTCAATCAAGTATGACAAGAAGACGCTCCTAATCACCAATGTTGATGACGAGCAACGTGTATACGGTGCCGAAGCAAACATTAACTACTGGGTAAACCGTGATATTTTGTTAGGTGCATCAGGTCACTATGTGGTTTCTGAGCTGAAAACCAACGGTAAGTGGGAAGATCTAAGCGCGGGTAAAGCAAGTACATCAAAAGCGAACGCGTGGGCGGCTTACTATCAGGATGGCTATTCAGTACGTTTACAAAGCCAGACGATGTTTGATTACGAAGATGACGCAAACAATAAACTAGATGGATACACTACGTTTGATCTTCTTGGTAACGTAACACTACCTATCGGGCAGTTAGGTTTTGGTATTCAAAACCTATTTGACGAAGACTACACAACCGCTTGGGGACAACGTGCGCAGATTCTTTATGCAGCACACTACGATGCAGCAGCGTACGACTACAAAGGAAGAGGTCGCACATTCACACTGAACTACAGTGTCGAATACTAAAGCTAACTATCTCCGAATATCAAAAAAGCCGCTTGAAGCGGCTTTTCTTTTAGGCTTGATCTGTCTTCGCTGTGTCTACAACGTTTTCCGTGTGTTCTGAAGCTTGGTTTTGTTCTTCAGCTTCCATTTTCGCGCGTTCAGCTTTGGAGATATAACGCGGCTTATTGCTCTTATGTAGCTTAGCGTTATGCTTCTTCTGCTTCGCTTTCAAGATCTGATTGATTTTCTTCTTGCGGTTCATGGTGGTGGTCCTTTAATTTAGCGAGGCAGGATAGTTACTTTTTTATCAAGTTACAACTAAATAAGCGCCGGTATCGGTCGCAAAATTCAAGTACGTTCCTATGTCCAATCATCTATCGCGTTTTAATGGAGCCCAAATGAAAACACTGTACACCGAACGTTTGATACTGCGTCTTGTGAGTGTAGATGATGCACCATTTATACTAGAACTTTATAACCACCCAGACTTCTACCGTTTTGTCGGAGACAAACAAATTCGTACTGAATATGAAGCGGCGCGTTACATAAAAGAAAACATGCTACGCATGCAACAAATTAAAGGCGTGAGTTTACTCGTTGTAGAGAAGAAAGAAGATGGGCAACCCATCGGGATTTGTGGGTTGGTTAAACGTGACACATTACAACACTATGATCTCGGATATGGATTTTTACCTTCCGCTTATGGCTTCGGCTACGGAACGGAGTCTGCAACCGCAGTGCTGGAATACGCTAGAGAGGAAATGAAACTCGATAATTTGGTTGCCATCACCAATAATGACAATATTCGTAGTATAAGTTTGCTCAAAAAACTGGGCTTTGAGTTTGAACGAGTTGAGCAGCAATATGATAATGGCCGCACGTTAGAACTTTACACAATGATGTTGTGATTTTTGGATAGCGCATGAGCGATATTTTACTTGGCAAACTCGCCACTGAATTTAAGACAGTAAAAGCCATGGTAGAGGTTTACTGTCATGACCATCATGGAACAAAACGTGACTTATGCTCAGAATGTCGTGAGCTGCTTGAATACGCAGAAGTGCGCCTCGACCGCTGTCCTTATGGAGAGAATAAACCGACGTGTAATAAATGTCCGATTCACTGCTACAAACCAGAGCCGAAAGAACAAATGCGTTTGGTCATGCGTTACTCTGGCCCCAGAATGTTACTGAAACATCCCATCTTGGCGGTTCGTCATTTGCTTCATGAAAAGCGCATGGTACCGGAAAAGCCTGCAGCGAACGCGTCAAACCGTCACAAGCGTTTATCTAAACAAAAATGCGAAGAATAAAAAACGAGGGCGACATGCCCTCGTTTTCGTTGAATAGAAGCGGCGTGGTTAGAGGCCAGCGGCCATACGCTGCTTGGTTTTGCTCGCAGCAAGTAGCATGTATACGCCAGTCGCAACCAAAGCGGCAAACAAGTAGCCTAGCAAGCCGTGTTCTTGGCCCATGAATTTATCAGCGACAACAGGACCAGCAACAGAGCCGATGCTGTAGCTAAACAGCATGACTTGTGTCGCAGAGACAATAAAGCGTTCATCAAGTCCTTCGCAACCTAAGTTGATTGCAATCGGGTACAAGGCAAAAGTAGCTGCACCTAAAAAGAATAATGCAGCAGCCAATACCACGGCTGACGAGGAAATAAAGGTCATACCGATCGAAAAAATACCCAAAATACAGAAAAACGCCATTAGCACTGTGCGGCTCATGTATTTGTTTAACGCGGTCACCATTGGTTGAACTAGCATGCCACCTAGAATCACTAGCGCCATCAATGTACCAATGTCTTGATGGCTAATTTTACGGTTAGTTAACTCAACTGGCATTAATCCGTAGATCGCACCTAAGGTCAAACCTGAAACAACACAACCAATAATTGCTGCATGGTTTAGTTTGGCAATTTGCTTAAATGATAAAGCGGTTGATTCATGGCTGTTTGGCTGCTCACACTCAATGAACATTAGCACCAGCATCGCCATTAGGATCAACGTCGTGATCGCAATAAACGGAACGCCGCCACTTACGCCAAGCACGCCAATACCAAACTGGCCTAATGCTGAACCACCATAAAGCGATAGCATGTACAAGCTCAAACGTTTCGCACGCGATGCTTCGTCTCCAGACATTAGCCAAGACTCAACAATGACAAAAACACCAGCAACCGCGATACCCGCAATAAAGCGAGCGGCAAGCCACATCAATCCGTTAGCAAACACGGGTAGTGTGACGATAGTTAGCGAAAATACGGCCAAGCAACCAATAAACGCGTTACGGTGACCAACTTGACGTACGATACGTTCAATAAAAATAGCACCGGTTAATAAGCCGCCATAAAACACACTCGCCAACCAACTCGCGTAATCTGCTGAGATGTTGTATTCACCGAGCATGAGAGGGATCAAGCTCATTAAATAGCCCGAAGCCACCGCATAAAGAGACAGTGCGACGACTGGAACTGTAACTCGTGGTGATGCTGCAGGAACGACTGTGTTTTCCACTGTTTTGCGCCTATAAGTTAAATGAAATCTAAGGGTTATTCGGCGCGAATATGAGGCTAATAGTTAGGCAAGTAAAATGATAAATTTAAGTCGTTTCGACAAATAATATTTGTTAACTAGATAGGTTGATAAGTTGCATAAAAACGCCAACCTACAAACAAGGTTGGCGTGGAAGATTATTTAGTAAGTGCTTGATTTAACCATTGATCGAATTGAGTTTTAGGTAACGCACCATTGATCATATCAACGCGTTGACCATTCTTGAAAACCATAATGGTAGGAATACTGCGAATACCAAATTGCGCCGCAAGTTGTTGTTGAGCTTCGGTATCAATCTTAACAAAACGAGCTGTTCCGGCTTGCTCATGAGCAACATCAGAGAAAACAGGAGCAAAACCAACGCACGGGTTGCACCATGGGGCCCAAAAATCTACTACAACAGGCATATCACTTTGTAATAGAGCAGAAAAGTTATCTTGTGTACCTTCGATAGGCGAGCCGTCTAAAAGTGCACTTTTACATTTACCGCAAGTTGCAGATTCGGCAACGCGCTCATTAGGGACACGATTTAGACCGCCGCACGAAGGGCAGCGAGTTTTAAACGATGACATGACTTCTTCCTTTATTACGTATTGATGAAAACATGACTTACCAGTCAGCCTCATTATTTGTATACTTATTTTTTAACCTGCCGAAATAACGCAGCGCAGGTTTGTATTTGAGCCTAAGGTTCTAAGAAATTTTATTAAAATACAACAATAAATAGGTCTGCGATGACAAATTACTACGCTGAAATTACAGGTTGGGGGAAATGTGTTCCGCCAGCCGTGCTCTCTAACGATGATCTTAGCACTTTCCTCGATACTTCCGATGAGTGGATTCGTACCCGCACTGGTATCGAAAACCGCCGTATTAGTCATGTAAACACGTCAGACATGGCGACCGTTGCTGCTAAACATGCATTAGCTCGAGCAGGCGTCGATGCAACAGACGTGGATTTAATCATTGTGGCGACTTGTTCACCAGATTCATTGATTCCAAATATCGCGTCTAAGGTACAGCAGAACCTAGGTATTCGTGCTGCCGCTGCCTTTGACTTAAATGCCGCATGTACGGGATTTGTCTATGGCCTAGAAACGGGCACACGTTTGATTCAATCAGGTAACTATCGTAACGCGATCATTATTGGTGCGGAAAGATTGTCTTTCTACATCGATTGGGCAATGCGAGATACCGCTGTTCTATTTGGTGATGGTGCGGGCGCCGTTGTGTTATCAAGAACGGAAAAAGAAACGGGTTTACTACAGTCTCAAATCGGTTGTGACGCAAAAGGCCGCGATATTCTGTCCGTACCAAAGTTTGGTACTTGTATGGATCGCTTTGCGGAAGACAACGGTTACTGGGATTTCAACTTTGTAGGACAAGAAATTTTCAAACGTGCAGTAAAAGGCATGGGGCTAGCTGCGAAAACCGTACTGAAAGCATCACAGTTAACGACGGAACAAATCGATGTTGTGATTCCGCATCAAGCGAATATTCGTATTATTCAAACCTTGTGTGACCTGTCTGGAATTCCACACGACAAAGCGTTTGTTAACATTCAAAACTATGGCAATACTTCAGCTGCGACGGTGCCAATTGCATTGTGTGAAGCGGTAGAGCAAGGTCGAGTTAACCCTGGTGATAACATGCTTCTTGCTGCGTTTGGTGCAGGTTTGACATGGGGGGCGGCAGTATTGAAATGGGGTGACCGTGTAACGCCAATTTCTGAGAGTGATGCTGCATTACCTGAATGTAAGCAATCGGCACTTGAGTTGTTAGAGCGCGCAATTAAGCTGTGCAACGAACGCCGTCGAGACGAGGTGTAACGGACACTCTGCAAACATAAGATGGGTAAGGGAGCGCGAGGCTCCCTTATTTAATGATGCGTTCTACAGCTAACCTGTAAAATATCTTACGACATAAAACCCAGGTTTGAATGAGTAAAATTACGGATGTTCGGGAACACGTATTCCAGTGCAGCGTTATCACTCACGCCCATCCACTGCGCTAGTGTTGAACCAACTTGATCAGCGGCAATT
The DNA here is from genome assembly GCF_033339635.1 of Vibrio sp. 2092. NCBI lineage: Bacteria > Pseudomonadati > Pseudomonadota > Gammaproteobacteria > Vibrionales > Vibrionaceae > Vibrio > Vibrio sp. 2092. Next base: position 33,491 of record NZ_JAWOUY010000008.1, read on the forward strand.
TTGGGTATGAGTCGGCCTTGAGAGTAATCATCGTTTCCGCCCAGTATTAGTTCCGGCCATGTACCGATAGGTTGTTTCCCATTTACCGCGCCTCCAATTAATAGTTGATGGCCACCCCAGCCATGATCGGTACCATTTCCGTTGCTCATCATCCGTCGACCGAAGTCAGACATAGTGAAGGAGGTGACTTGCTTGTTTAGCCCTAACCGTTCGACCGCACGATACATTGCTAAAAGGTTTGTCGCGAGATCCTCAAGTAACACTGGATGACGTGCCAGTTGCGAATCGTGTAGGTCATACCCAGAGTGTTTAACGAAAAAGACTTGTCGTTGCTGCTTCAGGACATCTTGGCTTGCTATCAATTTGTACACGGTTTGCATCTGCTTGCCGAGCGTCGACGACGTAAACAGCGGCTCGTCAGCAATGTGGTTGAGTTGCTCGCTCAGTACACTGCTCATTACCATCGACTCATCAACCATCAAATTAAAATGACCATTAAATGGATTGTCAGTTTGATGAGAGAGAAGGCGATCATAGATACCTTTGTATAAAGGGTTATCAATCGCGGTAAGCTGAACCGCGCGATCTTTTTTCAGGACGGTTTGGCGGTGTTCCATTGCCCGTAACCAAAGCGAGTTGCCATGCACACTGTATAGCGGTGTTATTTCTGATTCAGAGTTTAATACATCCAACATTCTGCCAGCCCAACCAAGATTTTTAGACTCGCTCATTCCACCAAGTAACCAAGCGTCTGTTTGAGAATTATGAGAAAACAGTTGCTCGGGAAGTGATGCTTCACCTTGCTCAATAGCTTGTTTGGTGACGGGATGGTTGAGAATGCCACTATTGAGCACGATGCTGGCATCGCCTTGTTCGAAAACGGAAGTTAACGCATTTAACTTTGGGTGTAAGCCGAGCTTCACTGGGTGATTTGAGCTATCGACAGCACTCAAATTGATAGGGAGTATGTCTTCTTTGGCGACAGAGAGTGGGCCTCTGACTTTGGAATATTGATGATAGTGCGCCTCCGATAATGGCAGTATGGTGTTGAATGCGTCGTTTCCGCCTGCTAAATACACACATATTAATGCTCGAAAGTCATTGGATGGCGCTGTGAGAGAATAACCTGGCAGACTAAGAGAGGCTAGTGCGCCCATCGATAGCGTGCTTTGTATAAAATGTCGTCGTGAAATATCCATAATTCACTCCTAATCCTGAATATAGAATTCGTCGCCAGAAATGGCGGTAAATATCACTAGAGCGAGTTTTGTTGTTGGCACATAGTCCCCACGATAATCATTCAGGGCGGTGAGCATGAGCTCTTTCAATTCAGCAGAAGCCGTTCCAGCAAAGAAACGCTCGTTAACCAATTCGACTAAGGCACGGTGATCGTCCAGAAGAAGATAAAACTCGTTAAGATCGAAGTGGTAGGAATCACCACCTCCTCTACGAGTGCTGGTTAACATATAGTTGACCAAATCGGTATAAACAGACCAATTGAGAAGTTCATACTCTGGCGAGTTAATACCAGACTCCGTAAACTCGTTAGACGGCTGATAGTCTGGAGAGTAAAAATTAAACACGGAAGGAGAACGAAGCGGCCCTTGATTAGCGATGTTCATCATCGTTGTTGCGTCTTCGTAACGTGATCCTTTAACCGTAAAACCTGATGCTCGATGAAAATTAGTCAGGACCAGTATCGGTTCTTTCACTTTTATAGGCGGGGTATCCGTCATCCCTAATGCTTCAGGGTCGAGCAATATGGCTCGAACAACGGCGGTTAGATCGCCTTTTTCTCCTTCCCCATTGTTGTTAAATATCGTAGCAACTCGCGCGACGTACTCTGGGCTTGGATTTGAACTGACCAAACGTTGGATAAGTAACTTTGAAACAAATGGAGCAACATTTGGGTGAGACATCAACATATCAATCACTTTTGAAAGCTCTTCTTGTGCGGTTAGACCCGATGGGATCACGTTCCCTAGAAATCGCTTCTCGCCGGTGTCGTGTCTTTGACTGATAACTCGCATCGGTTTCACGAATGCGATGTCGGAATTTTTCCATCCAGTTAATGCTCGCGCGAGCTCTTGAATATCAGTTTGATTGTACGTGGGGATAGGTTTGCCTGTTGCGTGGTTTAGCTTTTTACTGCCATCTAAATTGAGTTCATACAAACCGATAGTGAATAACTGCATTAACTCTCGAGCAAAGTTCTCATCGGGAAGCGTTCCTGTCGTACTATTTTCTTTTGCACTACCGAGCATAGACAAATAGCTCCCCATGACTGGATGGATGGAAACGTCATACAACAGGTCTCGGTAGTTGCCAAACGCATGCTCAACCAACAGATCGTAGTAATTCACTAACCCTGTAGGTTTGCTGGAAAGAACGCCGCCATAACGAGAAACGACTACGATCTGACTCAATGCATAAGCCGTTCGCTGTCTGAGCTGATCTTCAGCAGTAACAACAATTTGATACCAAGCATTTTCTCGGTTTGACTGTAGGCCTTTAGAAAAAGGCGTTTGATAAAGTGGTTGATGGTAGGTTGCTGGCAGGTTGATTTGTTTCTGTATCCAGTCCTCTAACCCGTTTTCCCTAACCTCATTAATTAACGCAGGTGTTGGTCCAAAAGAGGTTTGATAGAGAAAACGCGCAACGGTTTGATCGGATGGGGATTGCTGTATTTGTGCTGATACATTAGACACATGGCTCAGCAATAAGATAGCCAATCCTAGTACCCAAGCAGAGATTTTATTTAGCTTCTGACGTCTCATAGTTAACTCGCTTACCCGAAGTAACGATTTAAGTCCATTTAACGGGAGTTATTAAGCTCTTTTGAGCTGTTTAGTAAATTTATGAAAATCAAGCAGCTGCATAGGCGAGTATAGTAGCTATAAGTGGTGAACAAAAAACTCAAACGATGAATTTGGTACTATAGTGCTAGAAGTTTTTGATGCTATTTTTTCTAAGATACTGATATTAAATATGGCCAGTGAAGAGTAATAAGCAGAGATATCGCAATGGATATAGAAGGGGGACAGCTAAAGTACTGTTAACAAGAGATTGGTATGTTTGTTAAGGCTTAAGTTAGTTTCAAAAAATTATTGAGCGAATAAATAAAGTCCATTGGTTTGCACAAGAGAAAACCACACGGATGTTCTCTTGTACAAAGCAACAAAGGTTATTTTCGGGCAAGCTTATGGTGAGCACGAGAGAAGTGATCGGCACAAAATGCGCCCACAATCGAGAGTTCGCCAGCTAGACAAAGCGAAGCTGCGACTTCGGCTAACGCTTTCGCATTGCCGTTGCCGTGCAAACCCAAAATATCCAAACATGCTTTTTGCGTTGGAAGGCCAGTACCACCGCCAACCGTTCCCACCATGATGTTTGGCAAGGTCACGCACGCGTACAAGTTGCCTTGAGCGTCCACATCCATACGAGTGATTCCAATGGCAGACTCTGCAACGCAAGCGGCATCTTGACCACAAGCAATGTACAGCGCGGCAAGCGCGTTTGCGTAATGCGCGTTGACGCCAATTGTCCCGCTGAGTAAACCGCCCACTGTGGTCATTTTGCCAAATTGAACCATAGACTCCGGCGTCGTATGCAGATATTTTTCCACCAACTCAGCAGGAATGGTCACTTCGGCGGATACTTTCTTACCGCGTACCGAGCGCAGTGTGTGTGCGTTTGGTTTTTTGTCGCCTGATAAGTTGCCATCCAAGAATGCTTGAGTTGGTTTGATTGGGCTGGTCGCCAAAATATGATGGAACACTTCGTTTGTTGCGATGGTCACCATGTTTTGTCCGGAAGCGTCACCAGTCACGTATTCAAAGACCAAATAAACATGGTTTCCTTCGATATTTACATTGATGTCTTTGAGTTTGCCATGTGAGGTGGTGGATTCCGCAATTTGACGAAATACGTCAAACTGGGTCACAACCCAACTGACGAACTGGCCGGCGTCAGCAAGGTGATTAAAGGCGAATACTGGTGTTCGGCTCACCCCTTCACTTAGTAACAATGCGCTCGCGCCACCAGCGGCGGTGATAAGATTTGCGCCACGGTTGTAGGAAGCGACTAACGCGGCTTCTGTCGTTGCGAGCGGAACCAAAAAGTCATCGTTCGCATACAAACCGTTGACGCGTAAAGGACCTGCGATGCCGACCGGCACATTGACAGTACCAATGAAGTGCTCGATGTTGTTGGAGTAAGCGTCGCAATGTGACTGTGTGAAAGGATCAAGAAGATGATCTTTATTGGTCACGTGTTCCAATACTTGCCAACGGCGCGCCAAATGCTTATCCGATAGGCCAGGGCTTAAGCAGAGACGTTTCTCTGGCTTGTGAAACTTCGGTTCTAATGCCGATTGAATCTTACTGCTGGTTTCGATATCGGAAAGGGCGGAGCTTTGAACAGGGTTATCTTGGTTTAACTTCGGCATACAAACGTTAACTGAAAAATCGAACCAGAGATTGTAGTGATTGGGGCTTTGATTACAACGTTGATTATACGTTTTGCAACAAATACCACTGTGCAAGCGCCTTTATTATCCAAGTGATTTTATATTGGAGCGGCGAATTTACCGGAAATAAATGGGTTTTGACAATGAATGTTGCAGTGAATAGAGGAATCTATGGTTCTCAGAAAACTTAGATGGTTTAGACCGCAGCGGCTTTGAGTCGACAAGGTGTAAGCATGAGTGCCTTAAGAGCGGAATGGTTCAATCTATGAAAGGAATAAATTGTCTAACCCAGTCCCTTGGGTCAGACGCTAGCTTGAATTTGTTATTCAGAAGTTAGTTAAATGCGCGAGCCACACGTCCCGCACTTTTAGTACGGTAATGGCCAACGTAAGCAGGAACAAATACAGATTGTCCTTTCGCGGCGGTTAACGTCTCACCGTTATCACTGATGAGTGTCAGGTCGGCATCAATCGCCATCAAAATCTCTGCGCTGTTTGCCTCAACCACTTCATTGTTCGGTTGGTTAAGAATGCTGAAACTAAAGTCTGCCACTGGGACCGGATAAAGGCTTTGGCAACCATTGGCATTGGGTTTAAGAACAAGGCTGTTAAACGGCTTAGGCACAAAATCTGTGCATTTAACCAGTTCTTCAACATCCATGTGTTTCGGCGTGAGTCCTGCACGCAAAACATTATCTGAGTTCGCCATGATCTCTAATCCCGTTCCTTTAATGTAAGCGTGTGGCGTTCTTGCGCTCAGGAACATCGCTTCGCCAGGTTGCAGCGTGATGACATTCAACAGTAATGGCGCAAACAAGCCGACATCGCCGGGGTATTGAGTGGATAGATCCAAGATGAGCTGGAAAACGTCGTTGTCAGTGCCTTGCTCTGATTGACGTGAAGCGTGGGCAAGAAGCTGTTTCAGTGCTCGCTCTTTTGTTTCGCCTTCCATGGTCAGAATGTGCACAAAGAAATCTCGCAAACCTTGTGAGTTGATTTCGCGTTTGAATGCATCTAATGGCGCGCGTAGCTCATCGATATCGCAAAGGCCAAATGCCTCAATAATCTCGTCATACGAACGAAAACCGTTCATGGCTTGGTAACTTGTCAGCGCGTACACCAACTCAGGTTTATGGTTTGGATCCTTGTAGTTACGATGGCTTGCGTTTAGTGGGATCCCGGCACTTTGTTCTTTTTCGAAGCCTATTTCGGCATCTTGTTTGCTTGGGTGAACTTGAATCGACAGTGCATGTTCGGCCGCTAAGATTTTAAACAGAAAGGGCAGGTCGCCAAATTTTGCTGCGGTTTCTGATGATAAATAAGCGGGTTGGTTTTGTTTGATCAGTTCAGACAAAGGCAGCGTGTTTTGCTCAACCTGAACTTCAGAGCAGCCGTTTGGGTGAGTACCCATCCATACTTCTGCTTGAGGCTCATTCGTTTCGTTAGAAAAGCCAAACAAATCGTGAATAGAAGAGGTGCTTCCCCAAGCGTAGTTTTGGATTTTGTTGTTCATTTGAAAGAAGCTATGCGATGAAATAGTGTTCAAATTCATGAATTTTTCCCATAGTTAACCCTCCGAACTGAATCGGAAGAAAAATTGAGCAGAGATACGTTAAATAAGGAGGGCGAGCGCGGTTAGGTCACTCGCCAATTTGCCCGAGGGCGATAAGTCGATTTACAACCGAGGTTTTGGTTCGAGTGGTTTTCGTGAAGGTTGCGCTTGCAAAAATGGCAGCAACAAAAGGCCAATGACGGCTGCACAAACTGAAATGGTGATGAAGAAACCTGTCCAATGATATTCTTCAAGAATTAATGCCAGTGGATAGCCAGACAATGCAGCGCCCATGTAGGCGAACAAGCCGACGAATCCTGTTGCCGCGCCGGCAGAATCTTTGTGAGAGCACTCCGCCGCCGCCATACCGATAAGCATTTGTGGCCCAAAGACAAAGAAGCCGATGGAGAACAATCCCGCCGCTTGGAATGCAAAGTTAGTCAGAGGCATCAGCCAAAGCGCGGAGACAGATAAGAAAATCCCAATAGCGAACAGCAAGTTCATTGGCCCACGGTTACCGCCAAAGAGTTTGTCTGAGCCCCAACCCGCAACCAATGAACCAACAAAACCGCCGATTTCAAACATCGACAGAGCAGTGTTGGCGTTAATCAGGCTATAGTGATGCTGCTCGGTCAAGTACAGGTTTCCCCAGTCATTGATTGCGGTTCGGACGATGTAAACCAACACATAACTGAACGCGAGTAGCCAGATGTATTTGTTGTTAAATACGTACGATTTCAGAATTTCGCGGTAGGTGAGGCCACGTCCGTAATTTTCTTGTGCAAGTTCTAGCGCGTCGTTGCGCCATTGTCCGACACTTGGTAAACCCATTGTTGTGGGTTTGTCGCGCAATCGCCAACAAACGAATAGACCGAGCAATACCCCGATGATGCCGGGTAGAATAAAACCTTCACGCCAGCTGTAGTGCAACGTCAAATAGCCCACCAAAATAGGGATCAGCGCGCCACCAACGTTGTGTGCGGTGTTCCAAATCGCCCATAAGAAGCCACGCTCGGAACGTGAATACCAAGTGGTTAACAGCTTGGAGCATGAAGGCCAGCCCCAGCCTTGGAACCACGCGTTTAAGATCCACAGAGTAATGAAAGCCGCGAGTGAGCTAGAAAAACCGAACGCGATATTGACCAGACCTGTCGCAATCAATCCTAATCCCATGAAATAACGAGGGTTAGAGCGATCCGAAATCGTGCCAGAAATAAACTTCGAGCAGCCGTAGGTGATGTAGAAAAGTGTACCGATAAGACCCAAATCGCCTTTATCTAAGCCAAGGTCGGTGATCATCGCTGGTGCGGCGTAGTTAAAGGTCTTACGGGTAAAGTAGAAACCTGCGTAGCCGATGTACATCCCCAACATAATGTGCAAACGCCAATGGCGGTAACGCTGGTCGATTTGCTCGTTGCTTAGACTCGGTTGAGTAAATTTAGGTGAACGTAAAAATCCAAACATCTTGAGTTACACCTTAGGTAAAGTAATGCTGATTTGTGTGCCAGTCACTTGATCGCTGGTGGAGTAGATAACCATTTTTCCACCTAACGCGTGCACACGCTCTTGCATGCCGCGAACGCCCATGCCTTTCATACTCTCCTGAACTTTGAAACCGACACCATCATCTTGAATCATCAATGACATCGCCGTTTCTCCAATTGTCAGTTCAATATTGATCAACTGCGCTCCTGCGTACTTGGCGGCGTTATTCAATGACTCTTGGCATAAACGGAATAGGGTGACTTTGAGCGTGTCACTCAAGTTGGTGTAATCGCCTTGCCAGTTCAGTTGAACAGTCGTTCCGTGATTGGCAAATTCCATCTCTCGCGTCAGTTGCTCGACGGATTCTTTCAAGTCCAAATCATCCAGCATTTTTGGTCTTAGCTTGCTTAACAGTCGCTTAGTGGTGTCGTACACGTTGAGGGAAAGCCCTTCGATCATGTCGGCGCAACCCACGCGTGTTTCTGTGTTATTTACCCGCTTAATGATGTTGGCTTGTGTGCGGATTGCCGTGATGTTCTGGCCGATTTCGTCATGTAGCTCGCGCGCAATATCGCGTCTTACCGATTCTTCCGCTTTGATAAGCTGGCGAGACAAATTCTGATTGCGTGCAAGTTCGCCGCGCAGTTTGTGATTGAGGTCTTTTTGTTTCTGAACCCCTAAGCCGAGCATAATGCCGGTGATGGTTTGCGCCGAGAGAGATAATAACAAATCGGTGATTTCTAGATTTGATACGCCGCTGCGAGCCGCAATCAGAGCAATGCTGTTGAGCATGGTGGCGAGCAGGGCTCCTTGCCAGCCGTAACGAAGTGCCAACACGATGATTGGGATAGCCATACAAAATGGCGCAAATCGTTTTAGCTCTTCAGGTAAACTGGTTTGCACCAAAATACTGCCGATCAAAAGCAGCGCATAAAGCACGATATGACGCACCTGAAATACAACGGCATTACTAAGTAGGAGAGAGCTAAGCGGAGACCAACGACTTTGGAACAAATAGCTCCACAACAGGTAGCACATAGGCACCACGAGCAAGCCTCCAGAAATGCTAGCCAGCCATACCATGTAAACAGAAGGCACGTGAAATCCGACCGCCATTACGTTGATGAAGGCGGTAATGATGATCACAATGCCCATGACGGCTAAGTGGCGGTTTTGGTCACCGTAGTAGTATTTTTTCGCAATCAGAGTGACCGGGATACTGGCAATGCTCGCAATCAGCACGGTAAGCCACTGCGGTTGACCCAGTAAGATCGCAAGTGCGATGGAAAGCCCCCACTCTGAAAGATAAATCGTTGGCCAATAAGCGGTGCGAGTGTGTAGGGCGACACCTAATCGTAAAGCGAAAGGAAACAATAAGATCGCCAGCTCGGGATCATTGACAAAGTAATAGGCAATCACCCATAAGCAGAACCAGGCGCAAGCCATAACAAAAAGTCCGCAAATGGTGGTAACAGCATAAGCTCGCATTAAAAGGACTCTTGAGAAAATAGTTTGGCGAGCTCAACGTTGTTTTTCACGCCGAGTTTGTCGATGGCATTCGCACGATGAACATGCACAGTCTTGTGGCTCAAGCCAAGCTCTGCCGCGACAGACTTTACATCCAACCCAGTGGCAAGTAGCTGACATACCTCGTTTTCACGTTTTGTCAGTTGGCATAGAGAGGTGGTGTTGTCGCTAGGCGTTGCAAGTTTAAGTGCAATATCTGATGTGAGGTAACAGCCGCCAGAAGCACTGGTTCTCACGGCTTGAATAAGTTCGTCTGGGCTACAGCGTTTACTAAGATAGCCTTTTGCACCTAGCTTTAGTGATTTTTCCACCATCGCAGGGGAGTCATGCACGCTAAGCATCACGCAGGCAATGCCAGTTGGTATTTCGCTGAGAAAGTTTAAGCCGCTTTCATCTGGCATGGAAATATCTAGGATGACGACGTGTGGGTGTACCGCAGGCAACCCTTTTCGCGCTTCGGCGACAGAGCCGAATTCACCGACAACGGTAATATCACTTTCTAAATTTAATAATTGTGCGAAACCTGAACGCACGATGACGTGATCATCAACTAGAGCAACATGAATCATTATTACAACCAAATAGAGCAGACGACTAACAACAATAAGCTCCAACAGGAGCCAATAGAAAAACCTTTAATGATACTGAATTGATCAACTCATTTTAATGATCTTGCGCGCTTTACCGAAGTAAAGCGCGCAGAGAAGTTAGGCTTGGTTTTGTGCAAGTTGAAGCTTCTTCGCGTGTCGAATCTTCTTCTCTTCCGCGATAGCGACGAAAGCAAGCAAAACAATACAAATCATGGCGGAGGTATCTAGGGCTGCGAAGGTACCTTTCCAACCTGTTAAGCCGAAGATAGGTGTACCGTCTGCAATCATACCGAGACCAAGTTTCGCGAAGCTGTCACCGATTAGGTAAGCGAATGTACCTTTTACGCCGTCAGCCACACTGATTGCTTTTTTAGGGACAAAACCAACCGCGGCAACACCGATAAGAAGTTGCGGACCAAACACCAAGAAGCCCAATACAAATAGAGCCGCTAAGTACATGAACTCGCTAGTGGCGTGCTGGTAGAACTCAAGCGATACGATGATCAAACCAAGAGATACACAAGCAACCAATGCGCGGCGACCGTTTGCTAAGTCAGATAAGTAACCCCACATCAAAGTACCCACAAGCGCACCGACTTCGAATAGAGTAAAGCCAGAGATTGCCGTTTCTTTTGACAGACCAAGCTCTTGGTACGCGTATACCGTTGACCATTGGTCGATACCGATACGAACGATGTAAAGGAAGATGTTGGCAAAGCAAAGTAGCCAGATAACTTTGTTTTTAAGAACGTATTCAACAAAGATTTCTTTTTTGGTCATCTGGTTTTCTTCAGCGGCGGTGTCTTCTTCACTCACTGCTTCATCGAAAAGTTCTTCTACTTTACCTAGACCGTAAGCTTCTGGAGAGTCGCTACCAAAGCGCATACCGATAAAACCAACGATGATCGCGATGATAGAAGGGAACACGAACATGCCGATTACGTGGCCGTCGAATAGGTAGTTGGCACCGAAAAGAGCAACACCCGCTGCGCCCGCACCACCAACGTTGTGTGACATGTTCCACAAGCCTAGGTAAGAGCCGCGTTTGTTACGAGGTGTCCATTTTGTAATGGTTGAGTAACTAGAGGGGCCACCAGTACTTTGGAAGAAACCACTTAGAGCGTAGAAAGCCACCATCAAGAACAGGCTTGCACTACCGCCGCCCATGCTGAAGCTGAAACCAAGCATTGCAAGACCAGAAAGGATCAGCATAAAAGGGAGGAATTGCTTGGTGTTCTTACCGTCAGCGTAGTAAGAGACAACGGTTTTACCGATGCCGTATGTGATGGAGAAGCCAAGGCCAATAAGACCTAGGTCTGTCATGCTCAAACCGTAAGTTGAGATCATGTCGTTTTGCGCGACATTGAAGTTCTTACGAATCAAGTACATGGTTAGGTAGCCGATGAATACGACCAAGTAAGATTGGATGAACGGTTTAAACCACATCTTTCTTCTAACTTCGACAGGAAGATCGAGTGTCGGCTTCCGCACCTGTTCGAGGAATTTTAACATGATGAACTCTCTTGTAATTGTTTTAGAAACACAACGGAGACCGTTATGCGCTCTTGTTACCTTTGACTGAGCGGAATTCTAGAGAGTGGTTTTGTGAGGCACATGAGATGGTTGCCTAGATCGGCTAGGAAAAATTCCTAGAAATGCCTAGGAAGGTAGAAAAGCGTGAAAAGAGTCACACAAAATCCTTACTAATTTATGGGTTTTTTACTGGTTTCTTATCGGATTAGAAAGTGTTCAAATGCAAGCGGATTAATATGCTTAAGCGTAGTGCTGACAAGGGGTGAGTACGTTTGGTTGGAAGAGTAGTGTCTCGTTGCTAGCTATCAATCGCGAACGAGAAGCAAACAACAGAGACCCAGAGGTCTCTGTTAGAAATATTAGGAATTCGGCTAGGTTGACGTGTTAAGGGGCAGGGCTGTATAGACGCGGCGAGCCGTGTTTTGGTAAGTGAATTAGGTTCAAATGGTTTCTTCTTGCCCATTCGACAGTTAACGCTGTCGGCGCAGATAAGCAAACCAGAGTGGGGATACGCGCGCGAACGGCTTTGTGGATCAACTCTAAGCTGCAACGGCTTGTCATGATTGCGAAGCCACTTTTAGGTTCGATGTGATTGTTGGCCAATGCGCCAATCAACTTATCTAGCGCGTTGTGACGGCCGATGTCCTCTCGGCACAACTTGATGTTGCCTTGTAAATCTGAAAATAAAGCGGCGTGTAGCGCGCCAGATTCACGTGCGGCTTCTTGATGCAGTGCGACTTTGTCTCGCAGCCCTTCGAATACATCGGAGTGCGGAGGAAGAGACGGTGTTAGCGGTGCTAAATCAGGCAAAGCTTGTTCCAGAGCCTCGACACCACAAATGCCGCATCCAGTTGTGCCGGCAAGATTCCGGCGTTGTGTTTTTAACGCCCAGAAAGCGCGGTTGCTGATTTCCACTTCCGCATAGTGAGATTCGTGATCGCCACCAACTTCAATGTCTTTGATCTCTTTGAAGTCGTGGACGATGCCTGTGCTTAGGCTAAACCCTTTCACAAAGTCTTCCAGATGGCCTGGCGTCACCATCATGACCGCTTGGCTAATGCCGTTATAGCTGATAGCTAAAGCTGACTCACTCGCCAGCGACATTTGTTGCACTGGGCGGCCATCAATCAATTCTCGGTAATTGAACGCACTTGGTTGAGGTGGTGCTTGATTGAAATCGGACAGTTCAAAATAAGATTGAGTAGTACATCTCATGAAATCACCTCATAAGCCGTTATGTATGCCAAACATTGACGTGTGGGTTGTTGTTATCGATTGAATATGTTTTTTGCTTCTGCGAAGCACTGATCGGTTAGCGCGGAGAAGGGTTCTTGTTTTCGCTTTAACAAACCTAGCGGGGCGTGAACGGCGGCTTCTTCGATAGGGATAATGCGAAGCGTATCGTTCAACTCTTCTAATCCACAGTTCAGCGGCATAATGGCGCAACAAAGGCCACTGGTTACTGCTTGGATCAAGTGAAAGGTGGAGTTACTTTCAATGACGGTTTGCGGAACTAGCCCTTTACTCACAAAGCTAAGATCAATTGAGTGGCGATAGTGCATACCCTTCGAAAGCAGCCCTAGCGGAATGTTATTGAGTGACTCCCACAACACTTCAGATTCGGCAAAATCAAAATGACGCTCATCGAATAAAACGCCAAGTTTGGTCGAGTCGAGCTCGATAACATCGAAGTAAGCGGTGTTAACTTGATCGACATAACACATCCCCAAATCTAGTTGATTGCGATTGAGTTGGTCTATGATCTGTTCGGTCGTCATGGAGAGTATTTGAAAGCGTAACTCAGGGAACTGGTGAGCTAATGGTTTGAGCAATTGCATCGGGTTTTGGCTGGCGAGTGGCACCATTCCAAGCCGAAGAGAGCCGACCAACTGACCACGGCAGTTGGCGGCTTCAGCTTGCAATCCATCATGAGCTGCTAAGACGGTTTTTGCCCAAGCTAAAATGCGTTCTCCTGCTTCAGTAAACCCTTCAAATCGTTGACTTCTTTGGATTAATTCGAGATCGAGTTCTTCTTCTAAGCTTCGGATTCTCATGGACAAGGTAGGCTGCGTAATGTGGCACAATGCGGCGGCTTGACCAAAGTGTTTGGTCTGTTCAAGTGCGATGAGATATTTAAGTTGTTTGATATCCATAATGGCTTGTTAACCTTGCGTTGTGAGTCACATGTACGGGGGAACTCCCTAAAAAGGGCACAGCACTACCGTACTTTTTAAGCGCTGGAGCGTTTTAACTGGGGAATGGAAAACCAAAACCAAGTCAAGAATAAAACCACACTCAAAATTGATCTGAATCAAGGCTATTCCTGATATTAATTAGGGTCAAATTTAAAGTATCTATAGTGTGATAGATATTATCTATTATCAAGAGTGCCGATTTTATTGAGTTCGTTAAGCGAACTAGGTGGAATCGGATGGGAAAACGATTAACCTCATAAATTGTATTGATTAAAAATGTGATGACCGTCAGTGGAAAAATTCGTCATAGATTTTGTTTATCACTCGGTCAGGATTATCAATTGGACGCATATTGAATAACGACTTAATCTTTGATTTAGATCAAGGCGCAACAATGCGAATTGAATCTAACAGTCTTAGAAACAGTAGGCGGGTATCCGATATCAAGAATCTAGATAAGTAAACGCTCGGACAAGCGAGAGCATGTTGAGTGGTTACTTATTTGGATTAAAAAATACATGGATTAGAAACTAAGCCCTTCAATACTTCCGCATTATCTCAATAAATAACGCGCTTGTTTTCACGGGCACCCTGCTTGCTGGTATATCTGCGAGGAGTAAAGTCGTGAGCCAAAAAGAACAAATAAAAACATACAAAGGTCCAGCTGGTGGTTGGGGTGCACTGAAAGCCGTAACCAGAAGTTGGTGGGGCAGTGAAAATGCAGTTAAAAACATTCGCACTATGCTCAAAACCAACCAAAATGGCGGTTTCGACTGCCCGGGATGTGCATGGGGTGAGTCGCCAGATAGTGGTAAAGTCAATTTCTGTGAGAATGGCGCGAAAGCGGTAAACTGGGAGGCGACTAATCGTCTGGTTGACCCTGAGTTTTTTGCCAATCACAGCGTTTCATCTCTCTCAACGCAAACCGATTACTGGTTGGAATACCAAGGCCGTATCACGCACCCAATGCGATACGATGCTGAATCCGATCACTATGTGCCAGTCTCTTGGGATGAGGCTTTTGCACTTGTCGCGAAACATCTCAATCAATTGGATTCACCACACCAAGCTGAGTTTTATACCTCTGGTCGTGCAAGCAACGAAGCGGCGTTTTTGTATCAGCTATTTGTGCGCGCATTCGGTACCAATAACTTTCCAGATTGTTCCAACATGTGTCACGAAGCCAGTGCAATAGGGATGAAAGACACCATTGGCGTTGGTAAAGGCACAGTGATCTTTGATGATTTTGAGGAAGCCGACGCGATTTTCGTGATTGGTCAAAACCCGGGCACGAATCACCCACGAATGCTTGAACCTCTGCGCGAAGCGGTAAAACGTGGTGCACAGGTTATCTGTCTAAACCCGCTGAAAGAGCGCGGATTAGAGCGTTTCCAAAACCCACAAATGCCGATTGAGATGTTGAGTAACGGCTCAGAGCCTACCAACACGGCGTACCTGCGTCCTGCTTTAGGTGGAGACATGGCAGTGTTTCGTGGCATCGCGAAATTCTTGTTGCAATGGGAAAGCGAGGCATTGCAAAACGGTGGCAAAGCGGTATTTGACCGTGAGTTCATCAAGCAACACACGATAGGTATTGATGAGTATTTGGCTGAAGTGGACGCAACCTCTTGGGAACACATCGCTGAACAATCGGGTCTTGATTTAAGTGAAATCGAGATGGTGGCGAGCATGTATCGACGTGCAGAACGTGTGATCATGTGTTGGGCGATGGGGTTGACTCAGCATCGTCACTCTGTGCCAACCATTAAAGAAGTCGCAAACGTGCAAATGTTACGAGGTAACGTTGGTAAGCCGGGCGCGGGTCTTTCACCAGTGCGTGGTCACAGTAACGTTCAGGGCGACCGTACGATGGGCATTGATGAAAAACCTTCAGATCTGTTATTGGATCGCATTGAAAGTCGATTTAACTTTGCCGTCCCGCGTGGTGAAGGCCACAACACTGTGCAAGCCATTAAAGCGATGGAAGAAGGACAAGCGAAAGTATTTATCGGTTTGGGCGGTAACTTTGCACAAGCAACGCCAGACACAGAACGTACGCACAACGCGATGCGAAACTGTAATTTAACCGTACACATTTCGACGAAGTTAAATCGTTCTCACCTTGTCACAGGTAAAGATGCGCTTATTCTTCCGTGCTTAGGCCGTACCGAGATTGATCAGCAAGCGACGGGCCCACAAGGTGTGACGGTTGAAGATACTTTCAGCATGGTGCATATCTCATTTGGTCAGCTAAAACCGCGTTCGGAGCATTTGCGTTCAGAACCAGCGATTATTGCTGGTATTGCCAATGCGACACTCGGGGCAAAACCAATTGATTGGTTGTGGGCAATTGAAGATTACGACCGTATTCGCGATTTGATTGCCGACACGATTCCGGGTTTTACCGACTTTAACCATAAGCTTAAACACCCAGGTGGATTCCACTTGGTAAACCCAGCTGCCGAGCGTCGATGGAATACACCAAGCGGCAAAGCACAGTTCAGCTCTAGCGAGTTGCCGAAGCAGTTGATCAGCGAAGCGATACTCGAAAAAGGCCAAAAGCCAGATTTGATTTTGCAAACCATGCGCTCACACGACCAATACAATACGACACTTTACGGCTTAAATGATCGTTATCGTGGTGTATTTGGCATGCGCGAAGTGCTGTTCATCAATGAAGCGGATATTCGTAAACTCGGTTTTGAACCGGGCGACAAAGTGGACATGGTGTCATTATGGGAAGATGGCGTAGAGCGTCGCGTAAGCGGATTTACGCTTGTTGCCTATGATGTGCCAGCAGGTCAGGCGGCGGCTTACTATCCAGAAACGAACCCATTGGTTCCTTTGGACAGTTATGGGGATAGAACGTTTACGCCAACCTCTAAGTTTATTGCGATCAAATTGGAAAAATCGACATCCGATAAGATCGCTTTGGTGGAAGCGGAATAGTGACCAAACCGGCACAACGACATTTCCGATAAGCAAACGGCTGATATTAATTATCAGCCGTTTTTAATTGCGCTCAGTCTGCATTTAGTGCGCATAGCTTGTGTATAATGTTAATGACATTATGCTGCTCGATAATAGACAGATAAGGCCGATTTGAATCTAATTTCAAGTAGTAAAACTAATAAGAAGATGCTTATGACCTTGAAAAATATAATTAAATTAACAATCAGTCACTTAGTGGCAGTTTCTATTGGCATTGCGATAGGTATCTATACTTTACCGATCCTTATTGCACCACCTGCGCCGACCGATGAACAAGTTGCTAAGAGCAAGCAAGGTGCAGAATACAGCGCAGTGTTTAAGAGGGAACTCAAAGGTAGCGATGCTTTTCATTGGGGAGAGGGAGAAATTCATTTGAGTTCTGAAGTCATTACGTTGGTAGGAAAACTCGCTCCCGGACCAGACTATAAACTCTATCTATCTCCTAAGTTTGTCGAAACGGAACAAGAGTTTAATGACCTTAAATCTGAGATGAGCTTAATTGGTGATGTCAAAACGTTCGATAACTTCGTTGTTGAGGTTCCTCAAAGCACTTCAATTTCTGAATACAATACGGTTGTTGTATGGTGCGAGACATTCGGTGAGTTCATTACTTCGGCAAAGTATCAATAAACCTTAGCAGTAGAGTGAAAGGCTTTTCTTTTCACTTTACGCTAGGATGTTGTTTCGCATAATTAAGAGGCAAAGACTCTTAAACATTCTAAATTTAAGAGCCTTTGTTTAGAGTTATTGACAGAACCATTCGACTTGTAAGTCGTTTGCACCTTTCAGGCTACGTTCTGGAAAAACAAGATTTCGAACTATTTAGAGTTATTCTCTGTTTGGCTTGTTTCGTTCGATGACGCTAATCGCAATGGCTAAAAATAGAATATCTTTTACTAAAAAGAAGTTTGTCACCAAAACCCCATCAGACACTTTCCATGTATTCGGTGTCGTAATTAGAAAGCTGAGTGTCGCAAGAAAAATAATTGCGGCGGCTATGCCAGAAAAATAAGCGACTCGCGTGTTTTTAAGGCCAACGATTAATCCAATAGCGACAATGATTTCTGTTGCGCCAATGATGTTTGATACGGCTTGAACTGACATCACATCATACAACCAACTCATCAGAAAATGATTTTCAACGAGCGGTTGTATAAGCTTGGCCTCTGTAGGTGTGAATTTATAAATACCAATCCATATTAGAACTAAAGAAACGCCGAAAACTCCGATAAGATATCCAATTGAGTCACATTGATGATGGCTTTTTACGTTTTGCATAATTAACTACATTCTCCTGTTTGTTAGCGCTTCCAACAAGACCTATAAGGTTGGTAGAAAATTTCATAGGTTTTTTTCGCTCAAACAACAGATATTAAAAATCACGTGATACAGAATTACGTGTTTGATAGAACTTAAGGATATTTCGTGGAAGTTAAAATTTTTCAGGTTGACTCGTTTACATCAGAGGTTTTCAAAGGTAATCCCGCGGGTGTTTGTATCACAGAGTCAAGCCTTGATGAGGAAACGATGTTGGCCATCGCGGCCGAGATGTCGTTATCTGAAACGGCATTTCTGTCACTCAATACAATGCAACTTCGTTGGTTTACACCGAGGACGGAAGTTGCTTTGTGTGGACACGGCACACTTGCAACGGCGCACGTTCTGAAAGAGCAGGGGTTATATAATACTGGAGATACGATTGAGTTCGTTACGCTATCTGGGGTTTTAACTGCACAACTCGATCATGAAGAAATTCATTTGGTGTTTCCTGCGCCAACTTTAGATATGAGAGCGAGTATTAACAAAGACTTACTTCATGGCTTGGGGCTAGATGCCGCCAATGTAGTCGCCTACGGTCAGTTTGATAATAAGCAGTTGATCGTCATTAATGATGAATTTGTGCTTGAACAGCTCGACCCTGATTTTGGTGCGCTGCTTAAACAAAAAGGCCGTGGCGTCGTCATCACTGCTCAATCAAGCACTGACGCCGATTTTGTCTCTCGATACTTCGCGCCTTGGGTAGGTGTTAATGAGGACCCAGTTACAGGCTCTGCACATTGCGCTTTATGTGTTTACTGGGCTAAAGAGCTCAACAAAAAGCAACTGAAAGGCTCCCAAGCCTCCAAGAGAAGTGGGGTCGTCCATACAGAGTTGTTAAGCACTGAGCACGTTAAGCTTTCTGGAAATGCAGTAACGATATTGCGAGGATATATGAGAATCGCGTAGCGGTCCTTGTGGGAATGATTTTATTTTCGTGTTACCCAATGCTCAATAGTGAAGACGCTTGAATGCTGCTTATTTAAGTGGCTGATTTTTTTGTAAAAACACCCCTGGCACGGTGGTGTATAACGATTGGAGAGTTATATGAAAACTATCGGTCTTCTAGGTGGTATGAGCTGGGAGTCGACGCTTAGTTATTACAAATTGATCAACGAAGGAGTCAAAGAGGCGTTAGGCGGCCTAAATTCCGCAAAAATTTGTATGTATAGCGTGAATTTTTCGGAGATAGAGAAACTTCAACATCAAGGTAAATGGGAAGAAACGGCAAGCATTCTATCTGATGCTGCATCTTTAATAGAAAAAGGGGGCGCTGACTTCATTCTTATTTGTACTAACACAATGCACAAAGTTGCGCCTCAAATTGAAGCCAGTATTAATATCCCCATACTACATATCGCAGACGCGACTGCTGAGTTACTTCGTGAGAAAGGGGTTCAAAAGGTCGGACTCCTTGGTACTCAATTCACAATGGAGCAAGACTTTTATAAAGGAAGGCTTTCCGACCGTTATGGGCTTGAAGTCGTCATTCCCGATCAAGACGACCGCTCTAAAGTACATAACATTATTTATAAAGAGTTATGCCAAGGTGAAATCAAAGAGGAGTCAAGGACGATATACTTGCAAATTATTGAAAAACTAAAAGAGCACGGAGCTGAAGCTGTGATTCTCGGGTGCACTGAAATTGCCTTACTTGTAAACCAAAGTCACACCGATGTTACACTACTCGATACCACTTCTATCCATGCTCAAGCAGCAGTCCGTTTGGCAATTGAAGGTGAATGATCTACGCTTTCTTTCCTGCAAAAAAAGAGAAAACCAAGCACGTGGTTTTCTCTTTTTTATTATCAAGTTATAAGCGAGCAAATTTGAGAGTTCTGTATCCACCAATCAAGTTGCGGGCTTTGTAACCATTGTTGACCAGCTGACGGTATGCTACGTTACCGCGTAACCCAACTTGACAGTAAATCACGATCTCTTTGTCTTTAGGAAGTTCGTGCATGCGACGACGTAGTTGATCGACAGGAATATTAATTGCACCTTCAAGATAACCAACGGACTCCAATTCTCCAGGATTACGAACATCAAGTAACAGTTGGTCTTCTGTCAGTGAATCCATTTCATCATAATGAATCGCGGTCGCATCGCCTTTGATGATGTTATTTGCCACAAACGCCGCTTGGTTAATTACATCTTTAGCAGAGCCATAAGGTGGCGCGTAAGTTAGCTCGAGGTGTTGCAGTTGCTCTACCGTCATACCAGCACGCTGAGCAACTGCCATTACGTCGATACGTTTATCAACACCGTCTTTACCTACTGCTTGCGCACCTAATATTTTACCTGTTACTGGATCAAACAACATTTTGAACGACACAGTTTCTGCACCTGGGTAGTAACTCGCGTGACTTGCTGTATGCACATACACTTTTTCATAAGCGATGTTTTCACGTTTCAGCTGTTTCTCGTTTTTACCAGTAGAAGCGACGGCTAAATCAAAGATCTTACAGATCGCCGTGCCTTGCGTACCTTGGTAAGTTTCTTGGCGGCCAAGCATGTTGTCTGCTGCCATTCGGCCTTGACGGTTTGCCGGGCCCGCAAGTGGCACTAGAGTTTGCTCGCCAGTCACGAAGTCTTTCTCTTCTACCGCGTCGCCGACAGCGTAGATCGAAGGATCGCTGGTTTGCATGTATTCATTGGTATAAATACCACCAAGAGCGCCGATTTCTAAGCCAGCTTCTTTTGCTAATTTGGTCTCGGGGCGAACACCAATTGCCATAATCAGAATATCGGTGGTGAGTCTTTCACCATTGTTTAGTGTTAATTCCAATTCACCTTCTAGATGTTGGTGTTTTTCGCTTTCACCAGAGTCGAAACTTGCCACGTGCTCGTTAGGTACGAATTTCACCGACTCAAGTGCGACGCCAAGTTTAAGGTCGATGCCTTTCTCACGAATTTCAGCATGTGCGAAGCCAGCCATTTCACGGTCAACGGGCGTCATCACTTGATCCGCCATTTCAACTAATGTGGTTTTTATGCCTAGCTGGTGGAAGGCTTCCATCATTTCCAAACCGATAAAACCACCACCAACGACCGTAGCGTGTTCAACTTTGTTGGTTTCGATCGTTTTAATGATGCGATCCATATCTGGAATATTGCGCAGCGAGTGCGTTAACGGGTTATCAATACCCGGAATAGGCGGCACAACTGGACCTGCGCCAGGGCTGAGTAGAAGAAAGTCGTAGCTCTCTTGGTATTCAGAGCCATCAAGCAAATTGTTAACCGTAACCGTTTTGTCTTGACGGTTAATAGAAACCACTTCGTTCATCACACGGACATCAACATTGAAACGCGCTAGAAAGCTCTCAGGCGTTTGAAGAAGCAGTTTGCTGCGCTCTTGGATATCGCCACCAATGTGATAGGGTAAGCCACAGTTTGCAAAAGACAACTACATGTTATACTACATTTTATAATTCTCAGAAATGTGTAAGAAAAGTGAATAAGTATCATCTATATCAACGTGTTAGTAAGCAAATTCAGGCTGAGGAAGGACAGGGTATACAAAGACAAGAACAGGCTTGTGAGCATTGGATTTCTGATTACAACAAGCGCCTTATAAGTGAAGGGAAATCGGCATACTCAAAGGGATTAATTTATGAAGATCGTGGTAAGAGCGCTTACACAGCTGCGAACTTCAAAAGAGGTGAACTGGGGGCTTTGATTAATGATATTGAAAATGGAAAGATCGAGAAAGGCGACCTTATTGTTATTGAGCTAATAGATAGATTTAGTCGAGCTAATGTTGACTTTGTCAGAAGTCAATTTCAACGGGTTCTCGATGCTGGTGTTAAAATTGCTATCACGAAATGGAATCTTGTTTTTGAAGAAAATATGGAATCTGTATCTAGTGTAACAGGAAGAATACTACTTGAAATTGGAATGTACTTAGCATACCAAGAATCTAGTCAAAAAAGTGCAAGAATAAAAGCCAGTAGAAAATTGCTTGAAGATTCAGGAAGGAAATCTATAGCGAAACCACCTTTCTGGTTAGCTAGAAACTTAGATTTAAAATCTTATACAATAATTGAAGAGAATGCGGAAATTATTAGGAAAATATTTGATTTAAAACTTAACTTCAATTACGGTCCTCAAAAAATTATTAAGAGTCTCGGTGACTTGGATATCTACAGATACAGTTTTGATGAAAATGGAAATCTAATAAAAACAACAAAAAATAGTCCTCTTAGTGAATCATCTATTAATGCATACATCAGAAATACGAATGTAATTGGAAAGTTAGATGGTAAGGATTACTATCCTAGAATTATTGATGATAGAACATTCTATGCAGTTCAAAAAAGAACTCGGGAAAATACAGGTGGAGTTGGTGAAATTTTCCGTAATGTGTTTGTTGGTGTTGGTAAATGTGGTTGCTTAATACGGAAGGAAAATGAGAACGGTTGTGGTAGTTTAGCTAAATGTGGCTATATAATGGCATTCTCTAGTAGGAAAGTTAAGAATCCAACTAAAGGTATGTATTTAAAGTGTAACAGAAAAAGAAAAAGCACTAAATGCGACTCTGAAAATATAAATTATTACTTGGCTCAAAATAAAATTTATAATGTGCTTAAGTCTTTAAAATTTGACATTGATCAAAGTGTAGACATTTCTCACTTAGAGGAGAAAATTAATGCGATCGATAAGAGCATGTCAAAGATACGTGAATATATGACACAATATTCTGATGATGAAGAATGGGAGAATCAATATAATATTAAAAGAATGGAAAGAGAAAAAATTGAAAATGAAATTAAAGCTAGTAAATCACGTATTACAGGAAAAGTGTCTAACCTTGATATTGATTTTTCGGAAGAAAAGGATAGAGTTTTATTCAATCAGTTTTTGAAAGATAATCGTATAACAGTATACTTCACAAAGGAGAGAATGGAAATAATTATAGGTTCTTTAAACAACTTTTCGATAAAGTGTGGATATGATGATAGTAGCCGTGACATAGATCATATCATTGAATCTTATTCAAAAAATGGTTTAGTTGGAATAGAAGAAAAAGCTGGTAAATCAGAAGGTAAGGGATTACTTAGATTTAACCTACCCACTGTATCAGGATCGTAGGAGCATTCGAATATGTACAAGATACAAGACTGTTATACGATTGAACCAGCCGTATCATTGTTTTACTCATAATAAATGAGCAGTATTTCTACTGCTCTAATTTTTATATAGATTTATGACTGCTAGAGCAGAAATCTCACTTAACGTTTGGGATAGATGATCACTCCTCAACGCCTTGAACGGAAGGTGTTGAGTTAAGTTTGAGTTCTACATAGGACGTTCGGTTTCGCTCTAAAGATAACTTCAAGTATACAAATCTTAGATATATATGCATAATTTTGTTATAAAATTTATAGTTGACATAAATAATGCTATTAATTATATTACAATGAAGAATAGAACTATACCTATTCTTTCTTAATTAGATATTCATTTTTAGTAAGTAAAGTCTATTTTATTTTTAATTAGTCTTGATGTCAGACTACTTACACTACAAAAATAAATCACACTAAGATTACTTAATATTTAAGTAATTAGCTATTAAATCTACTTACATGATAAGTAAATAAAAATTTTTAATTAAGATATTGTTTTCATAATTTTGAATTTTATGGGTTTATTTATTGTTTCTTGAATATATTGTTTATAAATTTATTTTAAATGTTAACTATACTTTTATTTGTGTGAAAATAAATATTGAAAATCTTATCGTTTAAATTAATAATATAATTATCTAATTTTGAAGCAAGCTATGTCTGTGAGTTCTATTTGTTCCAAATATCCTCATCAGACTATCCCCTCACAATTCGTTCGGTTGCACTAACACTCTTCGAGGTTAGCGCTATATAAAACCACAATCGCTTCGCTCAAAAATTGACATGCAATAATAAAAAAAGGAACATAAGCCATGAGTGATTACATAGATATATTCAATGCTATAGATAAAAATGAACTCTTGAAAATAGAGAAAGCACTAAACTCTGCAAAAAAAGATAAAATTAAACAAAGAAAATCTGATGAAGATAAGTTGTCTAAATCAGTGAAGATAAACTTTACAGAAATGGAATATAAAACACATAAAGAAAATCAGAAGAAATCAGGATATAGTACGTTATCTTCTTATATGAGAGCTATATTAAACAAGACGATGGTGGTTAAGCCAATTGTACTTGAAGCCTCAAAAAACTTTTTCCATAAAACCTCTGGTATTTTTCAAGATATCAGATTTATTGTTTCACACATAGAGAAAGGCAAACAACTTGATAGGCAAGAGATAAAACTAGTTTTCCAAGTATTTGAAATATTAAGACGAGAATTTCAAGAAACTAGGCTCTTGTTAATAAATTGCTTTACTGAAGATACAGCGTATGAAATAGCAAAGGAGCATATTTCAATTGAAAAATTAGAAGATTTGATACAAGAAAAAAAGAGAACAAACTATGATATATGAAGAACCTGAACAAAAACATAAAAAGCACAATAAGAAGACTGTCCATATACTTGTTGATTATATAAAAGGTAACGATGAGCGTATTGCTAAAAACTTAATCAACTATTCCGCGGGTGGTAGAAAAGAGTTTTCTAAAATAACAGAATTCATATACGCCAACAACATCATCCACATTCCTAATGAAGCCAGAATTGCATCAGGGGAGCTATTAGACTTATCAGCGGCCATTGCGGAAATGCAACAATCAATAGCTCTAAAACCCTCTGTAAAGCAACAGTTCAAGCACATGATAGTTTCTTTAGACACTGGTGAGAACTTAAGCAACCCTCAATGGCAAAAGACTGTCAAGAGGCTTATGGAGCACCTCGGATACGACAATTGTCGCTATATATCTTTCAAGCATAATGATACTGACGAAGAACATGTACATATCGTGACCAGCACTATAGATATGGTCAATCGAAAAAAAGTCTCTGACAGCTATAGCTATTATCGTGCACAAGAAGTAATGAGGGAACTTGAAATCGAGTTCGGCCTGCGGCAGTTAGTTTCGAGTATAGATATTTGCTATGACGATAGTTCAAGCATCAATGATGCAAGAGTTAAAACTAAAAAAGCGCAAGTTGCACGATTGATTTCGAGAGCGATTAACCGTCTTAATCATTGCTCAACGCTAGCGGAATTTGTCTTTGCGGTAGAGAAGCAACATCCAGATCTCAAAGTGGAAGTGCGAGAAAAAGATGGACGAGCATCAGGTCTCATCTTTACTTTTAGTGACAATAGTTTTAGTGCATCTCAGCTAGGTGGAAACCGCAAGTTTACCCTCGGTAAGCTTATAAAAAACGGAATACTATCGGCTGATTCGCTCAATTTTGAGCGTTTTAAAGAAGAAATTAATAAGTCAGCCTTGCTATCGCATAGGCAGAAACGAGAAGCACGTACAAGTTACGTAAAGCGTCAGTCTGACGATAATGGTAGGCTACTTGTTCTGTTTACAGCTAACAAAATTTACTTTAATAAACTGCGAGCCATTTTACAGAATGATCGATTCCACTTGCGCTCTAGAATATTTATACAAAGCAGCAATAAAATGTCTTGTGCTATCACTATGCAGATCAATTTAGTACAGCTTAGCGACACATTCTCTGATGTTCTCCGACAGTTGTTCATTGAGTTGTTCTCTTCTATTAGAGAGAACCATAATGAGATTCAACACAAGTTAGCTATGCAAACATTTATCAACGATTTCAATGTAAAAGTGATCTCTTTAAAGGAACTTAAAGATTTTGAGTCACAAAAAGATGCTGAAATATTTAGTAATGAAGAATTGTTTGAATACAAAGTTAAGGACAAAGATAACGCGATGGACTTGATTCAGTAAATATTCGCAATTAATTATTTGATACGTGAGTCATTGAAAATCTACCTTTCGAGGATTTTTATAAGTAGATGTTCGTTTGATATTAATTATCGTGGTCATTCAATATAGACGTATTAGTATCTATAGATAATGACCTGGTCATTAATTTTCAAAAGCAAATTGGTTATTTTTAAGTAATAGCTGGTAAGTTATTTTTAAATTTTCACTTCCGAAATAATATTTTTTATTGGTGAGTCTAGTCAATGGTATTTAAAATTCAGTTGTTTATGATGATTACCTCGTTAAATATTATCTTGTTTACTTATTATTAATTAACTGGTAATTTATAATTAGAGATAAAAATAAGTAATAAGGTTTTAACTATGGCCAATAACGCAAATGCAATTAATATAGCAGTAGATAAAGAAAGAGATAACATAAACGATGATGGTAAAAATTATACGCCGTATCGACATAGAAAAGGTATGACTCTTTATCTTCGATTAAATATAAATGTAAACAATGAAGATTTTAGAAATGGATCTCCCAAAACAATGGTGATTAATGTTGCTCAAAAACGTATTGATGAGTATCCAAAGTATACATTTGAAGAATTTATAAATAACAACGCTTTGGCATGTGTGAAGTCGGGGGAGTACGAGATTACTAGAGGGGCTTATGAAAAATTTTTCGCCAAACATAAATACTATTATAGAATATATCATGAAGCAAAAGTGAATGAATGCCGTGGTTACTTCGAGATTGACAGATCTGGAATTAAGAAAGAGGCGGCAAAAATCTCAAAGCCAGTGCATGACGTCGCAGATATGGTTGAAAAGCTTGCTTTAGATGGTCTTTTGACTGCTGTAGAAGCACAAGATCTGTATCAGTCAATGTACAGAATTAAACAAGTATTAGACGCATATGTTATGCCTGACATTCTTTTTCAGAATATGCTTTTCTATGATAAGAGATTAACTGATAAAATTAAAACCTACAATAATTTATCTAACTTCAAAATTTCAAGTAAAGCAAATGCAGATCGTTTTGTTAAACACATGAGTCAAATAGACAGTTTTGAAACTGGTAATAGAGTTAAAAAATTAAGTACTGAGAGAAAGATATTAGAGTCTTTGTGTTCCAGTCTTTAATAAAACCTCATTGATATCTGCCAGATCAAAGATCTGGCTTTTCATATTATATGTAAGTGTGTATTTTGGAGTCTAGTGATGAATAGTATTGTTTTATTCAAAATCATGGATTAGTATTCATCATATTCTGCTACCAACATGTAATAGGGATGATTATGAAGGATGATATGCATGAACAACTTGGTGTCAATAAGTCCTTTCTTAACGAAACATTTGCAATGATCCGTGTGTCAAAAAACGGCGAAGTTTGGGTACAATATCAAGATAAAATGGATATACCATCCAGCACTAAAGCAATTAATATTACGGCAGATCTCCTCAAGATTATTGCTAGTCATCAAAGTAGTTAATAATACTATAGATTATATAAAATAATTACTGAGGATTGATAAGTCTGCTATAATTTATTTTTCTCATCACGACTTTTTCTTTAAGTTAGAGGGAATTATTGTATAGGAATGGATTGACTATGATAGCTCGAATTGGAATAGCCGATGAAGAACTCGTTCGTAAGTATATTTTGGATGTTTCAGCTGGAAAATTAAACCATGTCGAAGATATCCCTCATTTCTGGTTTTCATCATTAACGGATCTGGCACAGGTTTTAACTAACGAAAATATTAAGCTTTTGTATATGATTTCTCGTGATAGAGCAAATAGTGTCGGGAAGTTGTCTGATATAACAGGTCGCAGTGTCGAAGAACTTTCGATTTCTATTGATTACCTTGCATCTAAAGGTTTTGTTCGTATTGATAGATGTGGAAACGAAGAGTGTCTTACTGCCATTTATACCTCTTTTGAGATCCTCATGGGTAAAGAACTGGAAGCTAACATCAAAGTTACTAAATGGCCGTGATCACAGTTTCCTGTAATCGGCTCGAGTACACTTTTCCATAAATCTGTGTCAAGGAGAGGCGAAATTGGTTTAGGAGAACGGTGGCATTCCATATGTTTCATACATAAATGGCAGAGTTATCATTAGTACGCTGCCATGTCTAAACCAAAATATGACTTTGAAATGAGCGTCTTAGTTTCGCCAGTACATGATCTGCACTGCGACTAAAAATACCCAAGTAAAGTTAATGATTAGATATAACGTAGGCTGAAACAACTTTGAATAGTAATTAGATGTCTTTCGAAATGATTTTGCTAATATTATAGCGCAGAAATACACCGCTAAAAAGCCAATAATCATATAAGTAAAGAAAATTGACACCATAGAATTAGTAAGTGTTTCATAGTCTGGAATCGTTATTAGTATTAAAGAAATGAAAATGGTAAGTATCATGAACGTTGCAAATAGAACCAGTGTCATAACGCTGTGGCCACCCATGCTTTGGTGAAATTCTTTCATGCCATTCTTAGGGCTTTTATTTGCTAATACTATAAATACTCCAAAAAAGAGAGAGCCTGAAATCGTAGTCGCATTTAACATCACAATTACGATTGGGTCTGAAAAACCTATGGAGGCGTTCATAATTGGAACAAGGTTTAATGCTATGTAATACCCCAAAACCATTCCAATTAGGATGGCCATATAACTTACTGGTCTTGTGTTATCTTGTACGTCCACTTTGTTTCCTTATCATTTGAAAAATGAGCATTTTATATCATATCGATAGGTGAACAATAGTTTTTTCTCTTTTAATTCAGATTGATATGTGAACAAGTACAAACAAAGAATAGAACTGGAAGGGCAGATGTTTAGCTCAATTGTAAAAGCGCGTTTAAGTACTTTATATCAAATTAGCCTTAAGTAGTTTGTGGAAGCGAAGAGCGCCCTATTGCCATTGATACCTCTTTCGAGATCCTCATAGGCAACGAACTGGATGTCCAACTTCTACAGCCCTTTTAATTTTAAAATCAAGTAGTCAACACTTTTTTGCTGACAAAGCGCAATTGATATCGGTATTGTAAGTTAGTTCTAAAGAAATACTCCCACCACGTGATTACGCTGACTTGTTTGTTAAACAGTGATGCGTATCTAAGCATTTAGGGCACCCTTGTCTCTAGGGTTAATCATAGGGTCAAAAATAAGGCACTGTAGTGGCGAGATCAGATAAGAAAATTAGCTTGACTTTGCAGATTTAGTTTTAGTGCCTTCTTTACAAATTTTTCTACCTTCGATTTTTATTCTATAAGGCTTTTCTATGATTTTAATAACATTGCCTTTGTCACTACCTATAAAGTTACTTATTGCGTATACTAACTCTCACAGATTTATAGATTTAACATAATGAAAATCTACATATAGAAGCTGTATTGAGATGTATTTTTCCTTGATGAAACATTGCGGAAGCGACCTTTTTGTGTATATGCTCCCGCAAAATGGAGAAAACTTATAATTTTTAGGTTGCTAGCGAGGAACAGAAGTATATGTTTTGATCAGGTTACCCACTTCCGCTTTTTTATAATCGGTGTGTCCTCGAACAATGCGTGACATATTAATATTAAAGATCTGGTTGTTATAACCTTGCTCAATTGGTTTTATGCCAACGGGCGTATCGGCAAACAATGTTCCTGCTCGATAAAGTCCGCGCAGCACCATATCGTTATCGGAGTAACAGTTAAAAATGCGAATCGATTTTCTCATTGCTATGTTACCCCAAGGGCTTTCAGCACCTACCGCGCCGCCTAATAGAAAAGCTCCCATCACTCGGTCATAGGTTTTCATATTGACTAAGCAATTAAATATCACTCGTGAACCTAGTGAATGGCCCATCAAAATGTATTTGCTCGGGTTTCTATCGATATAGTTTGCAAGTTGTACTCCCGCTAGTTTGGCATTTTCCATCGCAGTTATCCACTCTTTGCGAGTAGCAGCAATTGCGGATTTACGTTTAAACAAGTCTCGTCCAACAATGGTTGGAGATATAATTTTTAGCAATAGACCGCCAGGGGTGGGCTTTTCGAGTTCAGGAGTCATCCAGTTTGTGACTAGTCGTTTATAATTGCTAGCGTCCCAATCGCAGTGGAGTACCGCAGCCTTGGGAAAGTTCATATCAACGACCGATAGCCAATCAGTAACATCAGTGGATTGCTCAGACATAAAGCCATTAATCACAATCACTTTTAGATCTTTACCAGTTCGAATTACTCGTGTTCTCACTCATTTATCCTTACTGGGTTTATCGAGTCATGCGATTGAAGATAAGGTTCATTACTGGCCACAGCACAAACCAAGACATGATTACTACTAGTTCAACCAATATCTTGTAGATGGCAGTAAACAGCAGGAAGGGAATCGCGATAAGAACCAGGCTTAATAGTGCAGATATCATACTCACGCTAAATAGCGCCAGAATTTTACTAAGAATGAGGAGACCAACAAGAACTAGGTTTGCTTTGAAGCAAAAGCGCATAGTTTTGTCGATTCCGCGTTCAGAATCGTAGTATCTGAACAAGCCTTTGGTTGGGTGAATACCATAGTTAACAATGGCTTCGATTTCGTTTTTTTTAAACATTATGGCACCTGGCTAACAAGAAAATTATTTTATGAAACAGGCCGTCAAGATAATATCAGAATTCAACTAAACGTAAATAAAACAATGGGTAAATTCCATTTTATTAGTGCGTTTGGATAAAAAAACAACTCAAATAAGCTAACGCCAGTTAGATAAGCTGACTGGCTTTCTTTTTTGTATATCGTGGGAAATGCAGACCTACATTTATTACAACCCATAGACTTAATAGGTTTTTTCATTTAGCTCGTTAACGATGACGACCACCTTTCTTTTGATACATATCGAGGTCAACTAAACTGAGTAATTGTTTTGATGTCATTTTCTCATCGCCTTTCATGTTGTAAACATAACTTCCAGTAGTGACGGTGATGGAAAGTGAGGGACGAGCAAGTGGCAGTCGTTGTTTTGCGAGAGTGTCGTGGAGTTGTTTACACCAGATGTTGATTTCTTGATGTGTTGCATTGGGCAGCACCGCAAGAAACTCGTCTCCACCAAACCTTGAAATAGATTCACTCGGTTTCTTAAATCTTGTCAGGGCGCTACCCACATAAGCCAAAACTTCATCCCCAACTATATGTCCTTCTGTATCGTTGATGATTTTAAGATGATCGACATCGATGAAGACTAGACCTAGGGAGTTCAATAGCTGATTTTTTAAAGACATTTCTAGGTATGTCATCCCGTATTCTCGAGTTTCAACTTTAGTTAGGCTGTCTATTCGAACCTGATTCTCTAAGGAGTACACCTTCTTTCTGAGCTTCTTATTTTCAACTTCTAAGAAACGTATCTGCTTTATTAGATCCTGCCATTTCGCCTTAGTAATTGTACTGCTACTTGGGGTGTCAGCAGAGATATTTTTATCACACGTATAGACAGACATTGTGCACTCCGATGTTAAAAGTGTCCTTAATCGAAATGATCTTAAACCCAAGTACGACATTATGTGTCACATAAAACAAGAGATTTTCTGTGTGTTAGACATGACTCTACTGCTTAAAGCGATTGTTTTGTAAACGATTTAGTGCGACACAATTTGACATATAACACGTTATAGTCAATTTGTTAGGTATGTGGTTACTTGTTTCTTAACTAAAGATTGCATATTGAGGTATAAAGAATTCATTAAAAGGAGTGACATGGCGATATGGAATATCGTTTTTCTTTTTGTTGTGTTTTAAATCAATAAATTAGTTTTTGAAAAATTAGGTAAGACCAAGTATGGCCAAACGAGCGAGCACTCACGAATCTCTTGTTGTAGCGTTTGAGTTGCTGAAGCGCATACCAAAATCACATCAAGTTACGGCACGAGATCTTCACCAGCAACTAGAGCATATTGGAATAGAGCGAGAACTCCGCACAATCCAACGCAATTTAGAGCTGCTGTGCGAACACTTTGACATTATTCGTGATGAGAGAAGTAAACCATATGGATATCGCTGGAATAAAGAGAGTGAGGGTATGACGCTGCCTAAGCTGTCAGCCCAAGAGGCATTGCTTTTAAATCTAGCGGAAGAGTATTTGATTAAGCTCTTACCAGTTAACATTACAGCGTCACTTGATGGTTTTTTTCAAGAGGCGAAATACAAACTCAACCCAACAAGTGGGAACTCTAAAGAAAGAGAGTGGCTAAAAAAGGTGAGGGTAGTGAGTGAAACTCAACCACTGTTGCCACCTAAAATCGCAACTAAGGTATTTTGTGCAATTAGCGAAGCGCTTTATCACGATCGTTTACTCAATATTGACTATTACAATACTAAACAAGTTCAAAAGTCAGCTTTGGTGATGCCGTTAGGTTTGGCTCAGCAAGGTCAACGAATGTACTTAGTTTGTCGATTTGATGGTTATGACAACGAACGGAGCATCGCAGTACATCGGGTAAGTAAAGCCACTGTTTCATCTTTTGGTTTTGAACGCCCGAAAGAGTTTAAGCTAAGTCAATACGATGCTGATGGAAGGTTTGGATTTGGTGAAGGAGAGAAGATCTCCCTCGAACTCGAAGTTAAAAATGAGTTAGCGTTGCTTCTGTCTGAAACGCCAATCTCGACAGACCAAAATATTACTCAACTGGGTGACATATACAAAATTTCAGCAACTGTGGTTGACTCAAAACTGTTAGGACAATGGCTCTCTGGATTTGGTGATTTAGTTATATCACAACGAAAAAATGAATACTTGAAAGGTTAAATGAGATGGACATAGATAGTTTAATGAATGGTCATTTAGCATCATCAGAAGAAAAGAAAGACACAATACCTTTGGTATCATTAGGTAAATCTAATCGTTACCTCGAAGATGCAGAACTAGGGTTGAAGCTATGTGCCAGCTTAGTTGCAAAACCAGATTTAAGAACTTCGAGTGATCAAATTTTAGAGGATATAGATAAGCTAATTAATCAGACGTTTCTATCGCACACAAAACGAGGTGAGAATACTAGTGGTGCAAGTGCTTATGCTCAACTTATCAAGTGGTTTGATTTGCTTAAAGAAGCAGTATCTTTCCCTCAGTTGCAGCAGAGTCATACTGTTGCTGTCGGTGGTTCTTTTAGTGCGGGTAAAACACGATTTCTTAATACAGTTTTAGGTTGTCCATCACTTCTACCAGTTGACACCACTCCAACAACATCTATCCCTACCTTTTTGTTTAAAGGCGTTTCAAATCGCATTGATGCTTTGAACTTTTACGGTAAGAAAACTGAAATCAATGAAGATGCGATCAAAGCGATCTGTCATGCTTTCAATAAAAAGTATCAAGTTACCTTCAGTCATATCCTGCAAATGATTGCGGTTGAACGAGAAAGTTTTAATTACGCTAACCTTATCTTCTTGGATACGCCAGGATACAGCAAATCAGATAATCAACAGAAAATTGATGAAAATATTGCTCGTCAACATTTAAGAGTGGCAGATTATCTTATCTGGCTTGTTGATAGTCAGAACGGAACCGTACCTCAACAAGACATAGACTTTCTTCAAAGTCTGGAGCTAGACCAACCTGTTCTAGTAGTGATGAGCAAAGCGGATAAAAAACTTGAATCTGAAGTGAAGAGCATTATCAAGGTAGCCAAAGCTGATCTTGAAAATGCAGAAATCAGCTACGTCGATGTCATTGGTTATTCAGCGGTTGAAGATTCAGAAATTTCAGAACATGGTGGACGCCTTAAAGAGTTTTTAACTCAAGTTAATCGAGGTAGTGATGGTTCAACATTAAAGTGGCAACTTTCAAAAATCTTTGATGAGTATCACCGAGAATACTTGGCAACCCAACAAACACTCAAGCTAACCGTCGGTACATTGAACGAGCTGATCTTTGATGAAAAATTGACGGGTGATAAGAAGAAGCACCTGACTGATTTCCATAAGAAAGTTAAAGTTCAGTTAGATACCTTGCAGCGTCATAAACGAGATTCTGAAAAAATTCATGCTCAGATAGAAGACTTGCTGAAGGATGTTTGTGAATCGAAAAAAATTAAGCTGTCCGATATCCCAAGTCTTGTCCAGCTTAACGCGATGAGAAAGAAATCTGACTCAGCACAGAGCGCAACATTCAAGTTCGATGCACTTCTACAAGGTGATCAAAGCACATTATCGCATCTAGCAAATCTTGATAGCCTAGAAGGGCAGGTCACGAAGATAAGTGCCTTGGGTTTATCTATCAAACTCGATAAAGCACCAAATCTAGAAATTATGATCATGAAAAATGTGATCACGAAAACAGCACCATCACTTAAGTTTGATCAATTTTATGTCTCGCAAGAAGTGAAAGTGCAGATCATTAGTAACAAAAAAGCATCAGTATCAGTCAGTTTCGATTAATAGGTTAAATAATGAGTAAATTAGGTATTGTCTTCTCTGGTGGAGGCGGTAAAGGCGCTTATGAAGTTGGTGCTTGGAAAGCACTTCACGAGTTTGGTCTAGATAAAAACGTTGAAGCAGTGGCTGGTACTTCGGTGGGCGGTTTGAATGGTGCTCTATTCGTACAAGGCGATGTGGAAGCGGCAGAGAAACTATGGCGTGGTATCTCTAAAGACCAAATAATGTCTTTAAACAAAGATAACCTTGCGAGAAAGGCTGCAACTTATGCGAGTACCCTGTTTACACCATCATTGGCGGCTAGAGCAGTATTGGCTATTACAGGATTAAGCCAGGCACAGGGCTTGTTTAATCAAAGTGGTCTAAAACACTTAATTGAAAAAAGTGGCGCTTGTGATGATGTTAGCCAAAGTCAGATCCCGTTCCACGTTTGCGCATTGAACTCTAGTACTCGAAAGCTTGAATACCCAGACCTAACAGATAAAACACCAACAAGTATAGTCCAGTGGCTGCTGGCATCAGCAGCCATTCCTATTGTATTTGATGGCATTGAAATTGATGGGACGACATACTTTGATGGCGGGGTTTTACCTGGTGAATATAGTGATAATACGCCTTACAAAGTGTTGATTGAACAGCATCACTGTACACACATCATCAACCTATATTTGGAGAGAAACCCACAGCTATCCCAAACGGAAAAACAGTACCCTAATGTCCGTTTCTGGAACATCGTGCCAACAAGAGAATTTGATGGATTAATTGCGCCTCTCAACTTTACACCTGAAAATGCAGGTAAGTTGATAGATGAAGGCTATGAAGATGTGAAGCGCATCTTAGAGCAGTTTAAAGACTTCCAAGATACTGAAGAGCAGTTTGTTGCTATTGTCGATAAGCTCGCTGATGATGGAAAAAAATTCGATCAAAACGTCAACCTAAACAAGCAACTAAGAAACGGTCAGTTTGAAAGTTACGAGAGTCTTCAAGAAGTAACTCAACAAGTTGCGATGGAAATTGACGCTCAAGAACAAGCATTTATTGATAGCAGCATCGATACATTAATAGCAGAGATGAAAGATAACTCTACTGAGTTACTCAATGAGGCTTTTTCATCCATTACGACACTTGCTTCAACTGAAGGGGTGATAAATTCACAGTTAGAGCAGAACCGATTCGGACGCATTATTGGCAATCTGACAGGTAGCAATAATGAACGACAAGCAGAAGTTAATCGTGGATTAAACAGAGCTATCTATGCTAACCAACGATTGATTCAAAAACTTAATCAGAAAAATAAGTTAACACTAGAAGTTGTTGCCTCGCTATCGAACAAAACCAATTACCTAATGAACCATGTCAATGTGTTACATGGCAGCATTAAGATGACAGAACATCGACTGAATCGCTCGTTGGCGCTGATGAAAAACGGTTTTGAAGTTTTGGAAGCAGAGCTTTCTCAACAAATATCGCATGTTTCACAAAGAGTTGATGCATTAGAAAGAAACCAAATTATTAATAACTGGTTCCATGACGCTATTGCTAATGGCTTCGCTACAAATGCCTATCAGTCTTTGCTTGATCTCACGAGCAGTTTTTACCTAACTTCAGGTCGAACATGGGAAAATAATGAGTTAGCTCGTTATGTAAATGCATTGAAATTTTTGGAAATTGATAAAGAAGAGTTAGTGCCAGCTTCTCTTATCTGGGAGTCCAATGCAGGTAAGTTCGTAGACCGTATTGATGCTCAGTACATTTTGCCTATAGCGAGCCAAAAGGAGAATGACTTTCCTCTATTGAAAGGCATTCAAATGGTAACAGAAGTATCGAGTGAACGAGATATCATTAGTGAGCTAGAGTCCGATCTTGGTTTGAATCTATTTACACCACGCCCTGCGAAAGAGCTAGGTTTAGAGCTTCTTCACGCTATGCGTCAGAATGATCGCAGACCAGTTACACTCAACCTCACATCTGAGGAGATTCCGTTACTAACAAGTGGTTCGGCAGCTTCTCAGATCCAATCTCAATGGTTATCAGTGATCGCTGAATTAAACGAAATTAATAGCCAGCACCTGAACGATGAAAGCATAAAAGAGCAGTTAGAGTTCCTTACCTCACGGGTTAACAACTATAAAGTAGTCATTCCTGTTATCGGTAAGTTTTCCGCAGGTAAAAGTACGTTACTGAATAGCTACTTAGGTAAGGATTACTTGAAGGTTAATATTGCCCCTGAAACAGCAATTGCTACCGAGTTGACTTACGGAGAAGTTGATCAATTTACTGTTCATTATGTAGACGATACTCAACCAACAATCTATTCGTTAAGTGTATTACAAGATTTTCAGCCCAATGAGCAAGTTGCTTACATCACGGTAGAACTCAATAACCAACGTCTCAAAAATAGAAGAGATGTGGTGTTAGTCGATATGCCTGGATTTGATGCTCGTAATAAAGCTCACCAAAAAGCCATTGCCACATACCTTGAGCGTGGAGATTACTTCGTTACTTTATTTCCAGCGGATATTCCGTTCGATAATACGGTAGTAGAACGGCTTGAGGAGATTTACTACGACCACAGTAAAGATATTGGCTGCTTAATTTCGAAATCAGCCCGTAAGTCTGAAGTTGAATTGGCAAAAAGCATTGAGCAAGTTAAGCAAACGCTGAATGAAAGAATGCAAGACCACTTCGAAGTAACGAGTATCGAAACACAGGACAAACAGCTATATACAATCAAAGGCTTTGAAGTAATGATTGATAATGCTGCAAGTCATTTTGATGCTTTGTTAAAGCATCGCTATCAACCAGTACTATCTGCTTTGATTACGAGCATTGAAGTGGCTTTAAAAGCGAAAAGTTCATATACATCTAACACTGCCGTTGAAATTGAAAATAAGATCGATGGACTGGAGCAAAGCTTCAATCAAGAGAAGCAGCACCTTGAGCAGGTGCTAACGGAGCTTGAGTATAACCTTTGTAGTGTCGGCAAAGAGCAGCTTACCGCTAAAGTTAGTTCAGTATTATCAAATAGTATCCATCGCCTAGTGAGTGCTGCGAAAAGTAATACCTTGTCAGACTCGATGGCGACTATTGTGCGCCCTGTGGTGCA
The DNA here is from genome assembly GCF_033339635.1 of Vibrio sp. 2092. Classification (NCBI taxonomy): domain Bacteria; kingdom Pseudomonadati; phylum Pseudomonadota; class Gammaproteobacteria; order Vibrionales; family Vibrionaceae; genus Vibrio; species Vibrio sp. 2092. The sequence continues at coordinate 70,519 of NZ_JAWOUY010000008.1, forward strand.
GCTAGAATTAGATGAACTTATTCAAAAAGAGCTAGCACGTTTTGAGCGTAAGTTAGAAAACCATGACAGTGTTTCTGTCGGTGGAATCAGTGTTCACCTTGATATCCCACCTCAAGAAAAAGAAAAGTTTTCATTAAGCTCAGGCACAATTGCAGGTGCTATTAGCTTAGTGGTGCTAGGTCCTGTAGCTGGCATTGTGGTTGGTATTCTAGGTGGCCTGCTTGGTAAGAAAAAAGATAATGAAGCAGAGCGAGACTCTCAGATTGAGCAACAAATCCGTGGTCAGGTTATTCCAGAAGCTACAAGCCAAATTATGGATACCGTAGCGGATCATCTAGCTCGTGTAGTTAGAAACTTCAGCCAGCAACTCAATATTACTCTTGAGCAGAAGAAGCAAGCACACAACGAACAGCTTGTTGAATTACAAAAGCAACATAAAGAACAATCAGATACGTTTGAAGAAACCAAACAAAAACTGATGGCAGCCTCAGTGAATGTCACCGCTTTAAAACAACGTATAAACAATCAATAACAAGGAATCAGTTATGCTAGATATTTTAGATGTAATCAATGAAGCGACAAAAGAAGCCAACTCTTTTGAAAACCATGCAGCAAAAAACCTTACTTTGGAAGAGCGTTTGCTTTATCTACAAGGCTTAGCTCTTGTGATGAATGCTGATGGTGATATTCACCCAGAAGAGAAGGAGTATCTCCGTATTCTGATTAAATCTTTTGAAATGGACGAGTCAATACTTGAGAGCTTTGTTGAATTTGCGCAACGACCAGACAAAGATACAGTTCAAGCATTTTTCCGTACCTTTAGACGCAGGCCAATTGCTCAGTTGTTCCTGTTTGATGCACTAATGATGACACGCAGAGATGATTTCGTAGATGAAAGAGAGAAAGCGGTAGTAGACAAAATTGCAGAACAGTTAGAAGTATTAAAAGGGACCTATCAAGATATCTTCGATTTGTTCTGTCATATTAATAACAAAGACTGGGACGAAAGTGCTTTATATTTTTCTAGCCATTTGCTAAATCCTGAACATTTTAAACATTTGTTAGATTATTACGAGGTGGATTTTGATGATCTTAAAACATTGACTTCGGAAAAGAATAAATCAAGATTAACTGAAGTTATTTTTAGAGAACTATCTCAAGCAAATTTTGATGTGGAGTGGGGAGAGCTTGGTAATTCAAATAGCGAATATACTCAAGTTACTTTATTGCCAATATATTCTAAAGTTCCACTCACAAAATCAATTTTAGTATCATGGTTACAATCTTTATATGATAGAAATTTAATTTCTGTTCGCCATGGTCTAATATATGATAGTGAAGATTATGAATTAATGTCTCTTATAGATGAAGGGTTGATATCTGACCCGTTTAATAAAACCATAAGTTTAAGTAAAGACACGGAACCTTGTGAATTGTCAACTAATAATAAAATTATAGATCTTTATTATGAGCAAAACGAAATAGAATTCGATTTAAATTATTTGATGAATATTTTTCAGGCAAAAAATATTGCAATGTGTAACTTTAATCAATTGCCAACTCTTAATGGGATACAGTTTTCTGCTATTACCACTGGTCATGAAATTGGTGAAAAAGGTCATCCAAATGCGATTGCTGAAGTTAAGGGAGATAAATTGGTTGTCAGGTGGTGTAGTCATTGTAAATTTGGACATGGTTTGGATACAACAATATGTGATGATAACGATAGAAGGTTTACGGAGTTTGATATTAAACCATTTATTAAAGATCATGGAGTATATTTGGTTAGATAATGATATAAGTAGTGATGCACAGAAAGTACATTATTATTTATATGGTGAAATACGAAATAAATTACACACAGAATATGGTTAATATATTAAATACAATAAATACTGCTGCAAAGAATATGCTCTCATTTGATAGCCATGCAGCAAAACAGCTATCTCTTGAAGAGAAATTACTTTATCTTCAAGGGTTAGCATTAGTAATGAATGCTGATCAGGAAATACATGAAAAAGAAAAAGAGTACCTCAAAGTTCTGATTAGAAGCTTTGAAATTGATGAGTCAGTGATAGATACATTAGAAGAATTTAGTCTAAACCCTGATCAAGATACTATTCAGTGTATTTTAAAAGCCTTCATGAAAAGAGATATGTCTATTACTCTCTTATTTGATATGTTTATGATTGCTAATAGTGATGGTGATATTAGCGATAGGGAAATTTCTGTTATAAAATCACTGTGTTTACACTTTAAACTAGATATTAATCAATTTAGTAAGATTAATATGTTTTTTTGCTCGATGTCAATTAAGCCAAACTTTGATGATCTTTTGCTATTGCAAGATATTCCCATTGTCAATTATTTACATTTGTTTGAATTTTTTAATATAGAAAAATCAGAAATAATAATGATGTTGGTTTTTAAATTAAATGTTATTTTTCATAGAACTTAAGGTTTGATTATATTAGATAAAATACCAGGGTGAGATCGTGAACGTTTTTTGAACAAAATCACGACCGATTTGACGATCACAATTAGCTGTGATCATATACTCCCTTTTTAGGGATAACATCATGCACATTGACCACTTCAAAGAACATTTTCAAACGATTATCGACCAACGCCAAGGTGCAAAGGTCACTTATTGCCTGTTTGAAGTCCTTTTTGGCTCGCTATGTGCGGTGATTGCAGGTGCGAAAGGCTGGTTTGATATTCGTGAATATATTCGCGGTCATCATGATTGGTTTAAGCGTAATAACTTGTTTTTGAATGGTATTCCTGCGGATGACACCATTGCTCGCATCATCTCTACGATTGAGCCTGAACAGTTTCATGAGTGCTTCGTTAACTGGATGTCGTCAATACACACTCTTACCGATGGGCAAGTGATTGCGATTGATGGCAAAACGCTTCGCGGCTCATATAATCGTGAAGACAGGACGAGCACTATTCATATGATTAGTGCTTATGCGTCGTCCAACAAGCTCGTACTAGGACAGCTGAAAACCGAACAAAAAAGCAATGAAATTACAGCGATCCCTGAGCTGATAAAGATGCTCGACATCAAGGGAGCTCTAGTAACCATTGATGCTATGGCCTGTCAAACTAAGATTGCTAAAGCCATTGTAGATCAAGGTGGAGACTATCTGCTTGCAGTAAAGAGCAACCAAGGAAAACTCCGACAAGCAATAGAAAAGGCATTCTCTTCTCAGCGAGCCAATGTGACAAATAACATCTCTCTTGAGCAAGGACATGGCCGTATCGAGTCTCGCCAATGCTATGTTTTTGACAGTACTAAACTTGAAGGTAACTTCTCTCGCTGGAAAGGCTTAAAGAGCGTTGTAATGGTTGAAAATTTTCGCCTTGAGAAAGGAAAATCTGTCGACCTAGAGTACCGTTATTACATCAGCTCCAAAGCGCTTAGTGCAGAACAAGCTGCTATGGCAGTCAGAGAACATTGGGGCATAGAGTCAATGCACTGGGTGCTTGATGTCACAATGAATGAAGATGCTTGCCAGATATACAAAGATCATGGTGCTGAGAATTTATCATGCTTGCGCCACATGAGCTTGAACATGCTCCGTGAAGAACCAACCAAGCTAAGCATAGTGGGGAAGCAAAAGCGATGTATGATGAATACGTCTATGCTAGAGGCAGTATTAAGTGCTGGCTTTAGTCAGATGGCGAAAAACTAGGCACTCATGCGGTCGCCCTGGATAAAATACTTCTGATGGATTGATATAATGAGTAATATTTTAAATTCAATAAGAGAAGCAGCTAAAGAAAGTAGCGCATTTGAAAACCATGCAGCAAAAGAGTTGTCTCTCGAAGGTAGATTACTTTACCTTCAGGGTTTAGCTTTGGTAATGAATGCTGATGGTGAAATACATGAAGAAGAAAAAGATTACCTTCTGATTCTAATCAAGTCCTTTGATCTAGATGAGTCAATCTTTGATGTCTGTATTGATTTTGCCAATCAACCTGATAAAAGCATTATTCAAAGCATTTTGAAGTATTTTAAGCGCAAAACTATTGCTCAACTTTTCTTATTTGATGCTTTGATGATGAGTTATCGTGATGGAGATATTTCAGTATCAGAAAAAAATGTTATAGACGAGTTTGCGCGGCAATTTGAAGTGTCTAAAGGTACCTTTAGAGACATCTTTGACCTCTTTTGCTATATGAAAAATAAAAACTGGCAAGAGAGTACATTGTACTTCAACGCCGATCTGTTGAGTATCAAGTTGTTTGGCCATATTCTTAGTTACTATGAAGTTAACTTGGATGAGCTATCTCAGCGGACACAAGAAACGTATAAAAGAAAAATTTTAGCTAATATTAAAGATAAAATACATGGTGGACTAAACAATGAAGTTCTACTTTCTTTGTTACAATCTAAAATTGATAGAAGGGAAATAACAGTACAGAATGGTGTGCTAATCATACCTAATTTAAATGATGTGAAATTAACATCAATCAAACTTGGTTATCATGCATTAAGCCAAAGTTTGTATGTGGACTCTACAGTATTAATTGATAGTAATGAGCTGAAAAAATATTTTTTTGGCAGTGTTGGTCTTAATGAAGTAGATCGTTATCGATTAGAAGTTGGTAATCAAACGGTTACATCTTCTCAAATTGGTCAGAATGTTAGGATTTTAAAGCTAACCAATAAAGTTAAGAATGATGGGCTGATTGATATCAATGGAACTTTATGGAAGTACAAAAAAATAGGCGATAGCCTTAGTGGTGGTGTATTGGGAGATGTGTTAGCTAACTCATTTAATTCATTAAATAGCGTTAAAACTAAAACTGAACTGGAAAGTGGGAAGTTTATTGTTTGTAGTTCAAAGAAGGATTTTACTCAAGTAGATAATTTAACCAAGATTAGACTCCATCACTCACTGACGAATAGCAGTATTAGTGGGGAACTATTAAGATTTTTTAGATAGTGGAACAACAGCCATGAAAGAAAAAATAAATAATATATACTTGCGGTACGAAAATTACGTCAACGTAATTAACTCTAAATTTCTTGAAGATATAGGAAAACTTCGTAATACATTTGAAAGCGATATTGATAATGCCAAGCAACAAAACCGAGTGTTACGAATCGGTATTGTGGGTCAAATTAAGCGCGGTAAGTCATCTTTCTTAAACAGTTTACTTTTCGATGGTAAGTCCGTTCTTCCTAAAGCTGCGACACCTATGACAGCAGCACTGACTAAAATCAGCTACTCAGAACAGCCAACGGCAACGGTAGAGTTTTATAGTAAGAAAGAGTGGAATAAAGTACTTGAACAAGCTCGAAAAGTAGAGCAAGAAGAAATACGCTATCGAGCACAGCTCAATGAGTTTCAAGCATCAAAAACGTCAGGATTAAGACGAGAAAGAGGGATTAGACCACCTCAAAAACCAATTTATCCTGAAGAATCTAAGGCGTGTTTCGAACTGTACCAGATGGTGCAACGTTCAGGGTTGAATGTTGATGAGTACCTTGGCAAACAACATGTGATTGAAGGAACTGGCTCTAATGAGACTCTAATCTCTGACCTGACACCGTTCGTTGGTGCAGATGGTGAGTTTACTCCAATTGTTAAAAGCTCATCATTAGCCTTAAATCTTCCTGGGCTTAAACATATCGAGGTTGTTGATACACCAGGGATGAACGATCCAATTGTTTCAAGGGGTAGACGAACGCAGGAGTTTTTAGGTCAATGTGACGTCATCTTCCTACTGAGCTATTGCGGTCAGTTCTTGGATAGCCAAGATATGGCACTGCTAGCGCAAAACATCCCGAATAAAGGTATTGAAGAGATCATCTTAATTGGTTCTCTATTCGATAGTGCGTTGCTAGATGAGTACAGTAACTACTCTTCTATTAGACAAGCTTTGCCTTCTTTAACCGCAAGCTTAAATAACCAAGCCCAGTCGGAAGTTAAAGCAGTTTGCCGTCATGATGAATTGAACCATGGTGGTCAGTCACATCTGATGCAAACCTTACAAAACGCTTTACCTCCTATTTTTGTATCGTCTCGATGTTACGATTTAGCGAAGAAAGGGAACGATCTAAGTGAAGAAGAGCAACACACACTTAACCGCCTGAACCAAATGTTTGATGACTTTACTTTTACGCCCCAAATTTTGGAGGCAGTAGCTAACTTTAAAAAAGTCCACTATAAGCTGGAGTCAGTCCGAGAAAATAAAGATAAAATCATGGCGGAGCGCCTTGATAATCTTCTTAAGGGAGCGGAGCGTGATTTATTACAAAAGCTAACGGCAATTTGTGATGATATTACTCTTAAGCGAAATAATCTCCAGCAAGGCGATTTAGCTGAAGCAGAAAAGAAACAGAAAGAGTTGGCAGAGCGTATTAATGCAGGTAAATCAAAAGTGAGCATGGTTTTCGATAAATATCGAGTGCAGATCGAAAAGGAGCTTCATAAGACAGAGCAAAGCATCAAACAGAATTCTCTTTCAGTTAAACGCATTAACTCTCAAACAGGTAGTCGTGAAGAATCGTATACGACTTACTCTGAGGTAAGTGACTCTAGTTGGTATAATCCATTTAGTTGGGGTAGAACTAGGACAGTGTCATCTACAAACTACCGCACAGTTAACTACACCTATGCAAATGTTCAAGATGCAGTCCAAAAGCTAGAAGACTTTGTAGTTGAGACTAGCGATAGGCTATATCAGTCAAGCTCTCAAGCCATCAAGATCAATCAGTTCCGTGAAGATATCAAACAAGCTGTAAAAGGCTTATTCGACTTTTCAGACCCAGATTTTGACCCTGAAATGATATTGCTTCCGTTAAGTAACTCTGTAGATCGAATTACGATTCCAACGATTAGCTTAGACCTAGATCATCATATTAACTCCATTAGACAACAGTTTTCTGTAAATGAAGTCGAGGGTGATGAGATCCAACAACTAAGAGCTGAGCAGGCTAGAATAGTAGGCATTTTGCTAACGGAAATCACAGAAGAAGTGAGTAAATGTGGCTCAGATATGCTTGGTAAAATCTCCAGAGAAGAGCAAGATTTTCTTCCTACTCTTATCGAAGATTTAGAAAGCAGCATTGAACAGCTTCGAGCAGACTTAGAGAACAAAGAGCAAGCTCTTAAAGAGTACAGCGATATTTTTGAAATGGTTGAAGAGGATAAGCGCCTATTAAGTACAGCTAATCTTCATCTACCTGAGAGGGCTGCTATGTAGATTGATGAGGGGATTGATGCCCTCATTTTCGAGCTGAGAATTAGCTCTTGGTGACTAGCAGAATCTCTTTCAGTTGTCCTGTGCAAACTTTAGCTACAGGCGATTTGCAGAGCTACCGAATGGAGATCATCAGGTAACTTCTCTACTGAGCCAAAAATATAACCATTCAGTCATATTTTGACTTATTTAATACAACGAGAAAAAAATGAGTAAAAACGTCGCACTTTTAGTTGCCGAGGCTCCTTGGTTTTCCTTTAAAACTAATCATGATCAAGCCAGTTGCATTCCGTTCTTTGAAGGAGTGAAAAAGCTGGTTAACGATAGCACAGACAAGCCACAACTGAATATCTACAACTGTAATTATTATGACAACAAATCGCTTGAGAAAGCACTAGAACATCTCGTTGATACTCGTGAGGATATACAGATTCTGTATATCGGTGGGCATGGAGATGGCAAGCGCATTGCCGATGCTACCATCAACAAAACTACCGAGCTTATCCGTGAGCACGGCAAAAAAATTAAAGGACTAATCGTTAGCTCATGCATGGCTGGTTTAACCGACAAACTATCGATGGCATCGGAGGGGGCGTTTTCTTCCAGTGAACGGTTAATTAGTTGGGTGAATGGCCCCAATTGGATAATTTCTTATAAATACGCAGTCGATTGGTTTCCGTCTGCGTTGATGGAAACCTCGATTGTGCGAGCATTTACAGAGCACTATCACCAAGAAGGCAGACTCAACTCAAAAGCAGATATTCTTGGTTGTTTGAATCACGCATTAGCGCCATTTGATCTCCACCAAGAATTCGCATCAGATAAAAGTGACAATCGCAAAAGCTTGGGAGACACCATTCGCATTTGGATTCGGGCGCAAGGCTCTAGCCAACCAACTGATGTGACGGAAGATCTCCTTGTACAACTTGGTTACTTAGAATTCGAGGCCGAGTGACCTGAATTGTCGTCAAAATGGTGAGACTATTTTTAGGGCTATTGGTATAACTGTCCCCAATTATCCCCCGATGAGTTATTAAACATCTCCCTAGTCACTAGAAGTGGTGTTTTGATATCCGTAAAACCAACAAAACCAATAAGAGGAATTCTCATGGCGATTAATCGAAGACACACACCTCAAGATTCGCTGACAATGAAACAAGTAGCCAAGCTTGTTCTAGTTACCTATTGCAATTCGCCTGATTATAAAGAAGCAGCAAGAGAACAGATTGACCCTAAATTTAAATTGCAGGAGACCGTCGTTCAACAGATTTTAGGAATGCCATTATCTGATCAAGATAGAAAACAAATCGTGCGAGAGCTTAACTTACTTGGTTGGGAAGTCGCAATCAACGCATGCTACTGGCTGATTTTTACTATCAGGGACATACACCTCTGGCATGATGCTGGAACGTTTGTCGATCAACCTCTATTGGAGGCACTTCACTCGAACCCAGAACCTCATCCTCTAGGTCTAACTTGCGGAATGGATGTTACGGCAAATGAAGTAGCCAAATTTAATGGTTATAGCGAAATAGACATTATTGATGAACTGGCTCAGAACCGCTATCACAAGGCTTCTGATGAGCAAATCGATGAGTTTGAGGCTACTGGAGATACATCGGTGCTAGGTATTGAAGACGATGAGCAGTTGCCTCTTGATACATTTACCTTCTGGCAATACGTTGATTTCTACCTTGCAAAAAAAGGACTCAATCGACTCGCACCTCTAATCCGCTAATATTAACAACGCCCCACTTTTGGGGCTTTAAGGTCGATGACATGAACTTGACCATATGCCTTACATTACAGGTGAACCATCTTTATGACTTACTTGAAAGGCAAAAACAGAATTCCGTGAAACTAGAAGAACAAGTTACATTACTGGAGCTTCAGTTGGATTTGCTCAAGCTAAATCAGCAGATAAGCACGGTAGACCAGCTCGGATCGAACCCTGAGGCCCTATACTTAAGCCAATACCTCCGCCGACGAATTCTTTTATTCAAAAGGCAGTTTAGTGATGTTGCCAGCACTGAGCTATTTCGCAATAAACTACCTACCGAAAAGTTCGAACAAGTCTTGTTTTTGTTTATTGAAACATTAAACCGAAATATCAATACGTTAGAAGTCTGTGGTTCTGTTCAAAAAGACTTTGTCAGCCCCGATGTAAAAATGGTGCCTCGACGACAACGTCGATAAGTGGGTAACTGTCAGATAAGATCTGAATTAGTACACATCAGGGAAGTGCGTATTTCGGTGATTGCGGTTGCTCGTTTCGGTTTATTCAGAACACCAGTCATAAAGGATTAGTAAGGCTTTCTTAGCCAGCGATTTGATAGCTACCATCCAGACGATCTGTGGTCAGGTCATCTAGCAAGCGAGTTAATCGGTAGTACCTAACAGTTTGTTGTTGGCCGCAGCCGCTGGCTACCAGTGCGCAACTAAGGTATGTTTTGCCTGCACCAGTTGGGGCAGTGATTAAGATGTTCTGGTGCTTGTATAGATAACTGCCCATCAGAAGTTCGCTCATCTGCTTGCGGTTGAGATCTCGTCCCTCTTTGTAGATGAGTTGGCTCGGCTGAGCATTCACTCTCAGCTCAGCTTGGCTTGTCGTTTTCTTTTATCTAATCTTGGATTAGTGGGTACACAGGATCTCCCCACAATTCACTGCTAGAATTCATCATGATTTTAATTATAGTTGGTAATATCTTTTCTAGCAGAGCAGTACAGTCTCGTAGTTGTTTACGGTTCGCTGAGCTACCGTAGGTTGCTCCGCCATGAATAATTTGGTTACGCAGTGTGTATAGACGAGCAAATACAATCGAAAGAACAGATGCAGTATTGTTGTGCCCTAGAGCGGCATTAGCAGCAATCTTGGCCTTACTACGGGCTTCTTTCCATTCACGCTCGGTGATACGCCCTGCATGGTAATTCCAATAACTTTCTAGAATAAATTCATTATCCAATACAGATCTTATTGCACCTGAGTAATTATGCCAGACGATGTCTGATAATAAATTTTCAGTATCCAACTCAACAAGTCGTGTCAAAAACTCTTGGTAAAGTCCTCTTTCTCCATAGTTAACTTTTTGTTCAAAGTCTTGTGCGTAAGCAGAGTTAAAAGCGATCCAGAGGAAAGTAAATTTTGAGTCGTCGTCATCACATGACTCTGCTTGCTGAAACCAACTCAATGAACGATGTACTCTAGTTGAAAGAGCTTGGGAGTAGTTTTCCCGCTCGTTGCGGTGACGTTTTTTTAAAGTTTCGAAAGTAAGCATTTGTTCCTCGTTTATTATCATTATGGGTCAGTTATTATGGAGTTGATTAACTCATGATTAGCCATTACTGTAACCTGACATGTATAAAATACACTTAAATATGTTATTTATATCTGAAACTTTACCTAATTGCGATTTGATCGTCTCTCTCATATTGCTTAATCGTATCTAAAATTATTGGACAATAGTTTCTGTAATTGATTTATGATTAACAGGGGGGAGCTTTGTTGCGTAATCCAATAAAACTAAATCAATCAATATTGCTCGACAAAGACCAATCATTTGTTCTATGCGGCGTTAGCCGCTTTCAATCAGCACTGCTTTCGCAGTGCATCAACCGATGCTTGATTCATAGTCAACAAACCATCTTTACCCTTTATAGAGGGTAGTCTGTTGTTTACCCCCGATAAGGGGTAAAACCGATTCTTTGTTTTTATTAGATATAAATAGCCTTAAAAGTAAATAATAAGTCTTTGTTTTAATTGAAATAAATCGTTGACGAAAAGATTTTTATACGTTTTAATAAGATTGAACACTCTCTATCTCAATTTGTATAAAGATTGAGTTAAATAAATTAAACAATATCAAAGAATTCATCACCTTATCGGTGAGAGGAGGGAATTATTTTTTAATAAAAGGAAACGCCAAAATGGCCAAGCAAACACTTACCCTTGTGCGTGGATTACCAGGCTCTGGAAAGTCTACATACGCAAAAACTCTCGATGCTGTCTTAGTTGAAGCGGATCAATTTTTTATCGATAGAAACGATACTTATCAATACGACCCCGCTCTAATCAAAAATGCTCATGCCTGGTGTCAACTCGAAACGAAGCGCTTACTTCGCGCAGGATTTGACGTCGTGGTTGCAAACACATTTGTAAAAAACTGGGAAATGTCATTTTACAAATCACTTGCGGATGAGATGAATGTATCATTCGAAGTCATTGAGATAAATGGGAAATACCAAAATATTCATGGTGTACCTGATGCTGTCATTGCTCGAATGCGTAAACAGTTTGAGAAGTTAAATTCTGCATTGATGTCTTCACCTGCAATGGAGGCGTCACAATGAGTTCAATAAAAATTAATGGGTTAGACAAAGCACTCAAGTCAGTGCAAAAGCGTACAAGTGCTAGAGAATTAACTAGCGAAGGTGTCTATAAAATACTCAACGAAGTGCAACAGACTTTAGATACTTATCTATTTAAAAAGGATCAGGTAGGTATTCAAGTATTGGTTACAGTTTATACAAAAGTTGCGGGTTCATACCAGGGCATACCATATTCAACTTTTGTTGAAGTTGAACGCGGTAAAACCGTGTGGAAATTGAACAACGTGTATCGCGCTATAGGGATTGCAGCGGACGCAAAGATCCTTAATTCGGAAAAATTTGCTGATCAGATTTATTGTAAAGCTGAAAAGAAACTCAATAGACTGGTATATCCTGACATAGAATTGTAGATTGTGAGATAGCTAGCACTTGATCTTCGGTAAATCGACCCACCGTGTCGTATATTGCGGCGTTAACATTTGACGCCGCATTTGCACTTCTGCGATTCCCCCTTGTTCCACACACCCAAATCTTTGGTTTAACGTATCATAAACATCCATTAATTTTGGACCAATCGTGATTCAGATTAAAGAGTTCGACTGCTCATGTTGCTCATCCACTAAGTCAACCAGTTCCATACCAATTTTATAAAATCTTATCTCGTTTGAAATAACAGGTCTGATAGTTTAGAGGATACTTAGTAGTTTCAGTTCAGCATTGTAACTCGTTTTAGTATTACCGCTCAGTGTCAAAATGCCCTAGAATTCTTGATCTGTAATTTATTACGATAAATTACGATAAATAAGTAATTACATCTCATTAGGTATTCTATAGTCTATAAATCAATACTTAAGGAGAACTTATGAGCAAGAAACGAGATACCATATTGTGGATAAACCACGCTATCAGCTACTTTAAGAGTCAGGGTAAAACGCAGAAAGATATGTCAAATGTACTCTGTATAGAAGAGTCTCGCATAAGTGAGATGAAAACGGCCAAAAGACTTTTGTCGCCAACTGAAAGGCAATCAATTATCGACTTTTGCGGAGCGCCGCGTCGTGAGTCTGGACGTTTTGAGCATGCTTTATGCTTTAACAGCGTAGACACCTTTATCGCGTCGTTTGGTGAGTTAATGGAAAATCGCTACTTGCGGGAACTCATTCGCTTTTTCCAAGATCATGAAACTCAGGCCAATTTATTAAGTAAGTGTATTCCAATAGAAGATGAGAATGGTAACTACATTGAAACTATTCGCTTGTCAGATATAGATGAAATGATTCGCGATGATGACTTAGAAGATACCTTCCAAAAATATCATCACTGGTTAAAAAATCAGAATGAGGATTCCTGTCTTAAGATGCCTGTGTTCAACAGCTCTGTGTTAGTTGAGGATAAAGATGTCTTCCACTTGATATACCAACTGTGGATGCTTGTTAAGCAATGTCCGACATTTTTACTAGCTACTGAGGAGTCTTTTAACCTAAATCCTGTCGTTGATGTTGAAGAGGTCGTCATGACAGGAGAGAAAGTATTACTAATCGAAAACTCGAACAACCCCAAACCTGTTAACCAACCGATTATCGAACGTTTTGGTGATGGTTGTCGCTATCCAAAAAATAAATGCATCAAACATGATTTGTGGAAAACGGTACGATGCGAACTGTACCTAAGTGAAGATATGAACTATCACCTGCTGATTCACCTTTCTCATGAGTACAAGATTTGTTCTTATCCAGATGCTGAAAAATATGGTGATGGAGCCGTCCATATGAATGAACTCACTTGGCTAACGGATGTGGATGAGAATGACTTGTTAGTCGTAATCGAGAACATCAATTCACTGAAGTTATTATCTATCATTGAAGATGTAAGAAAGTGGTGTGGACTACCTATTGATAACCACCTCGAATTGAAACGTAGGATAGCTAAAGCGGGCGGTTACGTACCAGGAGCAAGGGTATTGGTATAGGAGATTTGTTGTGAGATTTGTTGCATTTTTCAGGCTTGCCAACAAATACCTACATTAATGAACAGGTCAATTCCGATGTTGACAGTGAGTCAGTGCAAGCGAAGTTTATATAAGACTAAATGATAAATACTGAGCAGCATAATTTTATTAAAGCGGCATAAGCCGCTTTAATATCTCATAAACAAACATCAACTAACCCCGAGGGCTTTGTAAACCGCATCTACAGGGTCACTGTAAAAGCTAACTTGAAACTTAGTAAATGTTTCAGCTGGCACCGTCGGAATATCTGTAGCAGATGCCATAGGAATGAGAATCTTGGTTGCACCAGCTTCGAGAGCGACTTGCATTGAACCTGCCAAGTCCTGAACTGGATGCAATACGCCTCCTAGGGTCATCGACCCCAAAACCACCATTGATTCTTGCATCGGCTTTCCAAGTAGAGCAGAGCAGTTAGCAATCAAAGCGGCTAGGCTAGAACTATGTGAGTGACCAGACATCTGGAGGTCAACAAAATGCAAATGGAACTCATGTTCCGAATACTGATTGTTCGCCGCTATTCGTGATAGGTTTCCTTTGAAATACTCGAAACCGACTTTGACTTGCTCTTTTGCTTCTGTATCCGAACCAAGCCCTGATGTCGTTAGTTTGCCGTTACCTGCTGTTTTTTGAGTTTCAATACGGAAGACACCAAGTTTACCCGCAGTGCCAGGGCTAACGAAATGAACGACTCCTGCATTGGGTCTACCAGGCGGAATGATTTTAGCCCCACCTTGTTCTGGAACGTTAACGAAAAACTCTTCGAGACTTTCGTTGTCAAGGTAAGAGAAATTTACATCGAAAAACTCCATTCCTCCAATTTTTTTTAGCTGCTCTTTGACTCGGCGGCGAACTTCGAGTGCATAGGTCAAGCAAATCCGTACATCTTCTTTAGAGTACTCGCCATGAGGCACTAAAAGTTTTAGTAGTCCAGATGTGGTACGGCGAACGGCGATAACATCTCGCTGATTGAGATTGTTTCCCAGCTTGAAGAATTTGTCTATAGCATCGGCAAATGCATGTTTGCGCATTTCGCGCATGTATTCAGCAAGATAATCGGTGATCAGGCCAAAACGGTTTGTGAAAAACTCTGGGCGCATTTTAGGAATTTCCCAGCCAGGAATATAAGCGTGGAAACGGTCAAAAAATGCTGAGTCAATCATCTCTGGAGGGAATGGGGCAAGTAGATGACTCGTTTTAACCAGTGTTTCAACACTCTGATCGATATTACCGACAAAGACCATTGAAGCCTTCGCTTCAATGGAATCACGACCGCGGCTAAATGAACCTGAAGCCATGTAGTCTTTCATTATCTGCACGCCATCTTTGTCTTTAAATCGGATACCAGCGACTTCATCAAAAGCGACAATATCCCACATGCCAACCAAACCGACTTGGCGGCTTGACATGTTATAGAAAAGGTTAGCGACGGTGGTTTGACCGCCAGATACCAATAAAGAGTTCGGGGAACATTCTTTATAAACGTGAGACTTACCTGTACCGCGAGGGCCTAGCTCGCAGACGTTATAGTTATTTTCAACGAACGGGATCATTCTGGCTAAGATATGCCACTTAGCACGCTGCTCCAGATTGGCAGGTTCCATACCAATTGAGCGTAATAGCATATCTAGCCATTGATCCATAGTGAAGTTGCGTCGAGCGTCAAACACTTCTTGCATGTTCATTGAAGGCATCTGAATTGCTTTTAAGCCAACAACAGAAAATGGTGACGTCTTTTGGCCTTCCTCATAGAAGTAGCTTAGAGTAATGATGCACCAAATACCGCCTGTCAGCAGCTTTTCATTCTCTTTAACAACATTGGCAGAGATCACCGCGTCCTTGATACCTAAATTCGATAGGCTCGCCTCGTACACGTCCTTTTTCTGATTAAGCTTTACAGTGACTTTATCAATAACTTTATGTGTGCCTTTTTCTCGGATCAGTGATTTGACCTTTTCAGCTTCGTCTGGGCGAACATAGTTATCAGTCAGAATTTGTTTTACTCGACCTAAGCCAGCTTCTATCAACTCATCATCATCAGTCGAGCAATACATCCCTAAAAGGTACTCGAGGACATACACAGGAACATTGGCTCCTTCCTTAAGTTGTTTGGTCAGGTCTTTACGTACAACTCTTCCTTTAAATTGAGTCGTCATCAACTCATCCAGATCGACATCTCTGATATGTTGGATTTCATCTGCCTGACTAGGAACGTCAATAGGCTCTTGTTGATTATAATTTTCTGTCATACAGGGGTCCTAACGCCTTAAAAGAAGTCATCTTCTATCGCGATATCGATCGTGACGGAGTGAGGTTGTAGCTCTTGTGTCTTAGTCGGATCGCTGATGTCTTTCATCATTAACTTATAAGATACGGTGCGATCAAATCCCGTACCGTTGAGCATGATCACGACATTTCTCTTTCTATCATCTTGCTTTTCAGAGGTCGCATCAAACATCACTTTCTGTTTGTGGGATACGGGTTGGCCATTAGGATCAGCAATCCAAATCTCTAGCTCACGAGCCGTATATTTTTCGCCAACAGCCGCAGCTTGGAAAAGCTCTATTTTATCTGCCATAGAGACAAGACGGATAGGGTTTGAAAGCGGAACAACGGGTACTCGCTCTTTGGCGTATCGTGACTGCAATTTATTTGTAGTTAGCTCTTTGACTTGGATGACTGGAACACAAATTTCTTGTGGCATAATACCACCGTGAATAAACTTTGCCCCACCAACGAAATTAAACCTATTTGACCCACGGGGAACAATAAATTCACCGTCACTGCATTCCGAGTTTACAGTTAAACTCGCTGTGTTGGTCATATTACCGTGCCAATAGAAGCTGTCGTTTGGGAGGTTTTCGCCAATGATGTAGCGTTTTTTAGCTTCAACAGCGCCTTTTGGTTTGACGGTTAAAGCCGTTCTATCTGAATCGACAACATCGCTGGATTTAAAAATAAAACCATGATCAGCGGTAACCAACACACGACTACCATTTAAGCGATTGATGATACGTTCAATTAACTGCTTGATTTCACTGATAGCTGTCGCACAGGCTTCAAACGTTTGATGCTCTGATTCACCTTTATCTCCAACCTTGTCAATTTCATTGTGGTAGATATAGATCACTCTAGCGTCGTGAACTTTTTCTCTGCCTTCCTCATTAGTCCAGTTCAGCACTTCTGAGGCTTTAAACGCGATCCCATTGCGCTTAGCCAAAATCTTATTTCGATTGTCTGTACCACGAGCACTGATACCATCGACTTTGTATTCGACCGTTGAGTTGATGTGTGCAGAGATTTCATTGTGTGGTAGCAAAGAAGCCATACCAAGCTGAGTATAGGAAGGTACGACACCAAGTTGAGATTTAATCTCGGAATGAAAGCGCTTTTCATTATTAATTTGGTCACTTATTGCATGTGCAACCTCATAACGAAGTGCATCAGAGATAATGACAAATACTTTTTTGACTTGTGTTGTATTAAAAATGCCTTCGACTTGTCGTCTATAAAACTCATTTTGGTTTGGTACGCCTGAAATCTTCCAGTTATCTAACAGAGACCCTTCATCGACGAGTTTACCCCAAGCGATCGCTAGGTCGTGTAAGTACCAGTCCACATAGAGTGTTTCGATATCAGAAACCAACCCTGTTTTTCTCAATATATCAGAGCCATTATGAGCGACTTTTAAAGCATGCTCACAGAAACGTCGGTATGCAGAATCGAACTTATACAAGTCAGTTTCATACGCTCGGTACATTTCTTTGGCAGACGAAAATTTAAAGCCATCAATATACTGCTGCTTCAACGCATAAAACTGTTTGGCAGCTCGAATTGCTTTTAAGATAGCTGCGTAATTTAGCTGATGATGAGTCCAATGTGTCGTTAAGCGATGAGAGATCAACGAATCGACTTCAACTTGATCCAGGTCACTCAATTGTTGAGCGAGTAAGATAATAAAATATTGCTCTGCATATTCAAAAGTATCGACACGATGAAGGTGCGTAGGAGACTTAACCATCGACAAGATGTGCTTTATCTCGAATTCTTGCTCTACTTGTTTTGCAAGGGTGTTATATGCATTTGATAAATTTCGATTTTCTCGCATACCCTTAATAAAACTGATCGCTGTCGCTCGTTTAGAGGAGTTAAATGTTCTTCGCTCGGTATAATCGCGTTTACCTGATTCATCTAAATTGATTGGTAGCAGGTGCTGCTTGAACCTTGCAAAGACCTCGTGATTGCCGTTGATTCCACTATTAAGTAAAGACTGGTAGCACTCTGTGAATAGAAGTTTGGTCACTAAATCGTTTAGATGAGGTTGAATTTGCTCTGTATCATCAAATTTTTCAACTTGATATCCCATCACATCGAAAGCAAAGCGCCAGAAAGTATCAACCAAGTTGTACTTTTCTAGATCACTGAAAATAGTATTAACATCGATGCCATCTGCAAGATTTAATAACAGATGGTTCAAGATAGCAGGGAAGGTTGGAGACTCAACTTTAAGTGTTGCTGCTAGTAGTGCTAGTTCCAGTTCTTCCTTATTTGCGCTATGAGGCAACAACTTCTTCAGACGTTCACGGCGAACTTTAGCTGTAAAAAAGGCGCGGTAATGGGAAATAACCTGACGAAACTCCATTCTCATGCCAATCTCATTCAGGATCATTGAGCTTGAGTCAGCATAGAAATCCTCGGAGTATAGGCGAATGTCATATAACCAATCGCGTTCAGGTTTGTTGGTTTCAGTGTTACTGTACAGAACAAATCGGGTAGCTGGTTCAAGTAACTCGACACGTGTCTTTACTTCGAAGTGGGACTTATCATCTAAATGGATGATCTCAATGCCGTCAATAGAAAGCTCATCAAGCTGATCAATAAACTCTTTGTCGGTATCTTGCCAAAATACCAAACGGCTATGTTCAAATTTGTTTAAAAGGCCCTGAGATATTTGGTCTATGTTCATTGTGTATTCCGATAGGGCAGTTATAGTGCTGAAAATTCTATCTTATTTTAACACTATGACTGGCTATAGTCAGGTGATTACTGTGATGACTAAACGTATCGGATTTAGATAACAAGGGAGATAAGTTCCCCCTTGCCAAATTTTCTTGGATTAACTGGCAACTACCTCTAATTTTGGTGTTTGTAATTCTTGTAATAGCAGAGGGTTATGTTCCGATTGGAAGAGCTGCTGCAACTGTGCTTTTTTTTCATGAAATGGAATAGAGATAGCTTTATCATCCCCCCTTATTGCTGCTTTTGCTTTGTCGTTACACCAAAATCGAAACTCATTAAGTGTTCTATTGTATCGCTTGGAGTTTTCTCGCATGAGGTGCTCTGAGAGCTTAAACTTGCTATATCGGTCACAAAGTTGACTTTCTATATAAATAGCTTTGGGTAAAATATCCAGCATTAATGAGATGAAATCCAGCATGTGCTCAAGATGTCGATCCGTCGCTTTATCTGCAAACGAAGTTAGGTTGTCAATCAGCGACAAGACTTCGTTTCTTTGTATTGATAACGTGCTGATTAAACTTGCTGCAATATCTTGAGTTTCAGATACCAGTGATTTATCAAGTAGAAGCACTCTAGCTGACTCAATAGTACCGAAATATTTAGACATTTTTTCTAAATAGAACAAGATGTTTTGAGCATCAATATCAGAAGAGATCACATCAATTGTCTGCTGCAACTTGTCAATTTTTTTCGCTAAATACATGGTTTGAACAACAATAGCACCTACAATAATCGTTGTTGATAACCCGATCGCTGCCATCTGTGTTGCATGAGTTGCTTGTATCAATTGACTAATTTCGTTCAATTTTTCTGGATCAAAAGGTACTTGCTTTAAGGGCATATGTTGAACAATTCCAGATTGTTCAGCTAGCTCAGTCCAATACGCAACACCATCCCGTAAGACAACTGTACCGTTTTGTAGCCCTTCTATAACTTTTGGGTAAACCTGTGCCCAGTCGAAAGTGAAAATTGTGTCCATTAGAAAATAGGCTCCTCTGAATTTAACATTTGCTGTCTCATTGCCGCAATTTGTACTACTGAGGGTAGTGTTACCCTAAATGCTGGCCCACTTATAGCAGGTATTGTCAGGAGCACCGTAACTGCCATTCCGATTGGACCTGCAAAAAGTCCAATCACACGCGCTAGCCCAGCGTTTGCGGCGATCGTGAGGCCGCTACCAAGTATTGCTTTTGCTACTGCGTTTGCGACAATCATAGCGATTTGATATGACATAAAACCACCCACTCTAATAGCAGTGATGATTGCAGCCAAAGCGGCGCTACTCGTTAACGACGGATCTATTTTAAGTTCTTTTCTAAGTTGGTCTCTTTCGGTCTCTGACATTTTTTCCCAAGAATCCTGGAATAGCTTGGCTAGGAGTGCTTGTTCAATATCAACGACACCAGCTTTATAGTCGGTTTTTATGCTCAGTTTTTTACAAACATCGATTAGAATTTCTCTGTATTCCACGCCTGATCTTCTAAACAGATTAACTAGAGTATCCCCACCAAAGTGTTGTAATTCACCCGCGATAAGCTGCCACACTTGTTGATAGTTGCCTTGGGCAGCTTTAAATTGTTTATCACCCGTCAATGTTTCGGTGAAGCGAGTTTTGCCATTTTTATCTATGGTTAAGTACTTGACTAAGATGCTGAGCATTTCATTATCGGCGTAACGAAGTAACTCTAAATCTTTGTCGTTTCTATATGTATTGCTCATTTTTAGCTCTTCTGATGTTGCAAGTGATTGCCAAACTATTTTTAAGCTAGGCAATTAGATTTATTGTTTTGTTCACGAAGTTGTTGATTACTTCATTAAATCCAATCATTCTGACTTTGAAGTAAAATGAGCAGCCATTACGACTGCTCAATACGTTACTTAAGTTCTTCTGGTTTTTTACCATGAATCGCTTTGACGTCAGCGAGTAGGTTACCGAATTTACCGTAGTTAACTTTTACTCCGTCATCTAGGTCGATAGAAATCTTCATCTCAGCCAAGTGCTTTAACTCTTCATCGAAGGCACGAAGTTCGGACTGTTTCTTCTCGATTGATTTCAACTCTTTATCAATACGTCGCTGCTCTGTGCTACTCGCGTTTGTGCGGCTTTCCGTTAAGACCGAGTGCTGCGTTTCCAGCTTACCCATCAATGGGGTGACATACTCAGTACGCATACGGGCAAGGGTACTTTCGTTATAACGATGCAAGTACACCAAGCATTCAAATGCCTTTTCTTTGCCCGAGCTAAATAGCCAGTAAATAGGGCGCTTTTTATACGTTTTTAAATGATCTTTGTAGAACTGAGTAGAGAAATAACGACGAATCGTCTCCATCGAGCTTTCATTTTTCTTCGGTTTGATGGCATCTAAGCACAAGCTTTCGGCTACAAAATCGAGGTTTTCTTGCTGGTGATCTTCACCCCAGACCGTTTTGACGAAATCTCGGAATCGGCTAGTTGCATCGTCCTCAAATAACCAGTCTTCAGCAGCTAATGGGATGATGCCATCGTCATCAGCAGGGAAGGTCTTGTAAGCGCCTTCGGCTACGAGTTCTTTGAAGCCTTGGCTACCTGAGTGTGCGTAAACTAAACCTTCGCGGTCAAGGGAGTAGCGGCCCATCATACAGCCTAGCGAATAGCTGAGAAGTTCAGAAATTGCATCTGATTGAAAACGCGAGTGTAACTCCAATTCATCTTTAATTTTGCTAGTTGAATATCTATAGTGTGGATTTGTTGTTAATGTTATCTGTTTTTTATTTACCTTGTAGTCCAGAGTAGTTTCCAATGAGTACTTACTAATAATAATCTTGTTATTTTCCTCCTCTGCTACTTTACATTTATCTAGTGTGGTTTCTGTATTTTTCTTATAAAATGAAAAAGATTCTTCTAATGTTCTATGTGTTTTATTAATAATTGGATTTTTATTAAATTCGAAAGATGTTTCAAATGAATCCCAATCTTTCTTTGTCTCATTAACAAGTAATGTTTGATTATCTATTATTTTAGAAGTTTCATCAGTATTAAATTCAAGTATCGGGAATGATTTAACCTCTCTAACTTGCAGGGTCAATGTTGGGTTTAAAGCTTTAAAAATATAAGTCCCTATAGGTGTATTTAGTATTGCTTGGATGGTTTTTAAATTTTGACCACTAACATGAAAAGCAGGACCTTTTTTATCATATATACACCCTTCTGGGAAATAACGTGCAGAGTAATCTCCTGAGGTTAAATCAGAATAGCAAATTCCTTCACGGAACCAGTATTTTTCATTTAATAGATTGGATGTGGGGTTTGTTTTATAGAATTTTTTTCCTTTGTCCGACCAATCAACAACGTATTCAAAATTTCCATACCACTTCCTATAACTACCGCCTTTAGAGTATATAATCCACTCAGACCCCAATTTGCTTTGTTCAATTTCCCAAAAACGTCTAAGATACTTATTATTGTCCCCAGTAATATTTTGAGAACCAGTAAAGTCTGAAAGTGTGTCTATGTTAGAACTAGACTTGAAGGCATCCTTAATTGCATTAGGCAGCCAATACGCAATTGGACTACCAGGGATTTTGCAAAAGTCTACAGGCTTAAATGTGTAGAACCACCCACAACTTGGGTTAGATATAGCTTCGCTTGTTTTGATTGGTTGGTTATCAGCCCCCCTGAAATCAGAGAGTCGGATGTAGCTCCCATTGTAATTGTGAATATGTGCTTTTTTAATCGTAAAGGTACATACAGGGATACATGCAGGCGCAAAGGCATTATATTCAAGCTGAATAAGATCAGCTATGGTATGATTGAATAAAATCTTATCTCTGAGTTTTTCGTAAGAGCTAATAAACATCCATACATATGGAGTGACCATTCCTATCTCTGCATTTTCTTTACCGTAATTTATACATCTTTCAATATATATAGCAAAGAGGTCTGATTTTGAATCTGGAAAAGTATTTCTGGCGAATTTTTTCAGTTCTGAGTTCATTCCTTTCGTACCAATGTAAGGAGGATTTGCAACAACTACATCGTACTGATTTGCCAATACCAACGCTTGTTCCGCTACAGGTAATAGCTCATTTGCTGCTTGCGACGCGGTTGGTTCTTTTGTTAGTGCTTTATCTATTAATTTTTTTATCAAATCAGCAAGAGGCTCTAGGTACTTGGCCTCAATTTTAATTAATGAACCAAGGTTTTTTCCGTCAATAAATTGGACTTTTAGGTAGTGTACTAAATCGAAAAACTTTTGGTTTTCTTTAGATGTTTCAACAAAATCTGATTCTTCTGCAAACAAATCTCCCATCGAGCCAGTTTGCTTGTTTCCATCAAGATCCAAGTCTACCCAAAGCTTGTTGATATCTAGGTTTTCAGTCGATTGGATAGCGTGAATGTTAAGTTGAATGTGATTATCTACAACGCGGCTAAATATACGACGGTCATCTTCGCGAGCCTTCATTAGTACAGCGAAAGCGGCCATTTGTGCAGCACGATCATCGATATCTAAACCATAGATATTTTTAGTAAGGATCAACTCAGGAATTTCACGTAATCGGTAGCCGCGCTCGAGATAGATTTCACGAAGAACCTCGTATACTTCCACCAAAATATGACCACTACCACAAGCAGGATCGAGGACTTTAATTTGCTCTGGATCGATACTGGTAGGCGTTATCGCTTTTAGTTGCTCAATTACTTCATCACTTTGCTCGGCAGGACTGATGTAGTATTCCATTTTATCTTTCAGCTCAGAGTCGGGGTAAGTGGCTAACCACTGGCGACCAAGTGAGTTTTGAACCAAATACTTTACAATCCAATTTGGAGTAAAAAGTTGTGTTGCAGCTGGAATGTCTTCTTTTTTTACAACTTTACCTATAACCGCATCTTTGTGCTCGGAAATGTAGAACTGGTACAGCCAACCGATGACTTCGATTTCTCGCCAGTTATCTTCAGGTACGTCATTAACCAGTTCTTTGAGAATTGAGTCGGTTTTAGTCAGATTATCTGGTAGTAGCAACTCAGTGGCATCATCCAGTTTTTCGAACATAAATGGCATGATTTTGCTGAGCTGGTGGCATTGAGCGAGCAATAATTCACGATACAGCTCTTCTTCTTTGTCGCCAGCTAATAGCATTTCTACGATGTCGGATTTATTTAATCCCAAATCCTCTGCCACATCAGCGGCATGAGCTAAGATTTCAAAACCTTGGCCAAACTCTGAACCCTCTTCTTTACTCAGCATACGGAAGCCATGGTCAAGATAGCCATTCACTTCCATGAAACGAATGGCTGTAAAACGGTTAAACCAGGTAAACGCCATTTCGTTAATAAATTGGTTGTAGCCATCTTTACCACCACCAAGCGCTTCGATGCGTTTCACTAACTGCTGACGTTGTTGACCTTGCTTGCGTGTAAAGATACGTCCTTCGATAAGGGTATCCGTTCCTTGTGTCGTGGCTTCACTGATTTTATTTTCGTAAATGCCGAGTACGGCAGCGCGTTTTTTTACTGCATCCATAAAAGCCAAACGGGCTTTCGGAGCATAAGTTTTGAGTTTGTTGGTATTCATTTATATAACTCGATGGTTTAGCCTGAGCTTGCGCTCAGGCAGAAATTCAATGGTTGTTGTTTTTCACTGCTATTTAATGCGTACTTTATGGTTACTCTCAACGAGAGTGACCAGTTTATCGCGCAGCGCCTTCAGGTAATTTTCAACATCTTCGACGGTTTCCATATAAGTCGCCTCAGAGACTTCTCTGTAGACTTCCATCGCATCAATTGCTTGAGTAGGCTTTGCCTTGGGCGCTTTTTCGCGGACAGGCATTGCTTCTGTCGTCGATGAACCATAGTTCGCAGCAGACTGATTCGTTGATGATGGTGAGTCGGTGGCTTCTGAATTTGAAGATTGTGTTTCTTGCGTTTTTTCCGCTAGTGCTTGCTGCTGAAGAATGTAGGCGTTCACTGCCTTTTCCGCATCGTTAAACCAATCATCCGCTTCGATAAGCTCGTGCTTAATCTGCGAAACACTGTTTTCACGTTGCACGCGTTTAATTGCGTTCTGGAAAGGCAATAATGCTTTATTGCTGATCTCTGCACTTGCTCCAGCGTTTTCAATCAGTTCTTTAACTTCACCAATACGTTGTTCGAGCTTTTTAATGGTATAAGTTTGCTGTTTTTCAATCAGTTGGTTATTGATTGAGGTCAGCGTCTCAACCAAAGGTTGAATATTACGAATATCTCGATACGGTGATGCGTTGTGATAAATAGCAGTAAGTTTATCAAGTGCAGCCATTGCCTCCGCATTTTTTTCAAGGAACGCACGGTTCGCGGAGAAGGTGATATTTAAAGCACGCTCTAGCCCTTGCCAACTTGTAAACTGAGTTTCGTAGAAGTTTTCCAGTAACTCATACTCTTCTTCAAAATCGAGCAGGTCGTTGGTTTTAGCGATGAATTCATCAACGAACTGGAAGCTGGTTTTGATTTCCGTTAAGCCTGATAACAACATAATGCCATCATCGATCTCGTTACCACCAGGGTAATGACCAGTCGATGACATAGATTTGAATCGTCTCAGTTTAGTCAGCCATTGATTTAACTTTTCAACTGCTGAGTTAAATAACTCTTTTTCGGCGCTAGGAGCGGTGCCAAAGCTAAGATCTTTATACAGCTTCGCTGCTTTTTTCAGATTAGCTTCAGATTGTTGCTTGATACGGCGAATACGCAGGTTCGCTCTTTTTTGAGATTTACTTAGATGCTCATATAAGCCTTTTAACGGGACTTCCTGTTGGTTAGCCTGAAACACAAGTTTATTGGCGAGGCCAAGACGTGCCAATATTAGGATGATCTCATCGGTGTTCCAACCATAAGGGCGCTTTGAGAACTTCTTGATGATATCGGCCGCTGTGACCGCGTAACCATGGTCGTCACTTAATGAAACGTGCTGTTCTATTTCAAGAACTGCGAGTGGATTGGCTTCTTCACCTGCTAAGTCGAGGCCAATCTGTGCCGTATCGCCAGCAGCTAAAGTTTGCTGAATTTCGCTTAGGATATTTCCAGGGAATGGCTTGATCAGTTTGAGCTTACCGAAAGTATTTTCAATGATGTAGCGATAGGCTCCCTCTAGCATGACGGCAAGTGAGCTACCTTTTGCATCAAAGCCAGAGCCAAGCGTGTAAAAATCAGACTCTTTGATGAGTTCTTCGAGATCTCCGACTAATCGCTTACGACGATTCATGTTCTCGTTGGCTTTATCGCGGCGGATCTGTTCTTGACTCGAACCTGAGGCGCTACTGCTTTTGCGAATGAATTTTTCCGCCTTAATATAAGTACGAAGATCATCGAATAGGCGTGGGTTATCATTCAATTTGACAAGAATACAATCTGATGAAAAGTTTGCACAGGTAGCGTCGTTGTATTCGTCGTAACTGTTATCAATAGTTGAAACAACTTTCAGCAAAATATCACTGTCTAAATTGCGATCAAAAGGAACACCGTTACAAAAACGAGCCACTGGAAAATCTTGCTTGTTCTCAGGGTAACGGTAGTTGTTGTTGCGACGTAATATCTCGTTAAAGATGATGTTACTCAGTTCGGTTGTCTCATCTGAAGGTTCGATATCGGTCTTCTTAATCGCTTCTTCGATCTCTTTTTCCTCATTAGTAAGGAAAATGTATTCATCGTTTTGTCGAGCAATTAAGTTGTTACGTTCCAATACCTCGAGACGAGCCTCAATAGCCAGTCGCAACGCGCGTTTGTCCTGATCAATTTCGCTGATGCAAAGGGTTACCAAGTTATCAATATTAGATTTAACTTCATCGACGTAACGGATCATAAATAAGGTTTGCAGAACTTGAACTGCAAATTCATCGATGGAAGATTTGTCTGCGGCATGGTTAATGTCACGCACGACAGCATCATCAAGAAACTTCTTAATGGAGTGATAAAAACTGTGAATTGGGATCAAGCGACCCACGTTTTTATCGGCAAACTCTTTTGAGGCGATTTGGAAGGCGTCAATCAACGAACGCTCACCACGACTCATGTGCTGCCCTGAAGCACCAGCACGACTGATACCTGTGAAGATCTTTTGTACCAAGTTGTATTGGTACGGCACGAATGGATAGGTATTGATGAAGTCATCGCTACTTTGATAGTTCGCCATCTCAGCCGCATTGCTTTGTTCAAAACTCAACTGGCTACGAATGATATCGCCTTTGGCATCATAGAGTTCAGATAGGTGACTCTTGGCTTCCTCTGTTTTACTGAGTAGACGTTTTTCGATGACTTCATTTGTATTGGAGCTAGAAAGCGAAATACGTTCAAATCGACCTTGGATTTTGGAAAAATCCTGGCTTTTTGAGCCTTGCATACCCCCAACAATGGAGTCGATATCGGCTTGAGAAGTCACGATCACCCAAGCGCGACCACCACAAATTGTTCCGAGATTCTCGGTGATAGTTTGTAGTTTCAGCATCATCTGGGTGTTTTTACCAATAAACTGACCGATTTCATCGACGAAGAAGAGCAAGCGGCGATCGGGATTTCCATCAAGGTATTCTTTTACCCACTTACAGAAATTCGCAATATCCAGAGGGAAGTTTTCTTCAATTTTCTCAACCCACAGTTTAGTGGAATCTAATGATTGCCCCGTAACCTGTGCCAGTGCTTCTGCCATTTCATCACGGTAGAAATCATAGGAATCCCGTTGTTCTAGCCAACTTTCACCTGTGATTGACTCAAAGGCTGTTTGAAAGCCTTCAAACTGTCCACGAGAATCCAGTTCTCGCTCCAAGTGGGCAATATGCGCATGATCGCCTGAGTAGCCCATTTCTTCATTGAATACTTTTAGGAAGACCTTAAGAATCGCATCTTCTTTGTCATCAGTGTCGGCTCGGCTATCAATATTGAATAAGATAACTTTGTTGTCTTTCTGGATCGCTTTTTCAATGTCACCAACTAGGAATGCATCGTCTTTCAATTTTTCAGAGAAAAAATCAAACGCTGTGCGAGTCGTTTTTCCATCAGTAGCTGACACATTTTTCAACAGGTATGACAGGATCTTGATGAAGTGCGATTTACCGCTACCAAAAAAGCCAGAAACCCAAATCCCTGATTTGCCAGTGATCGCAGCTTGTTCTGGATCGTACACAGAGGGCATATAAAATTTAAAAAAGTTCTCTATATGCTCTTTTAGTTCATTCGTGATGACGTATTCATCAAGTTCGACAAAGACGGTTTCATTTTCGGTTTGATCTGCTTTAACAACGCCATTGATAGGGCGAGCGATATCTTTCGTAAAAAGTTGTTTAATATTCATTCTTTTTCTAACCAACATGCTTATTGTAAGTTTGCAAGTTCATCGTCATATACTTTTTATTGACTATGGGACGAGTTTGAACGCACGGTAATAGTTATTTGATTCGATACGGCCGAATGGTTTTAATGTTGCTCCATCGTATTCACCAGGATAAAACATTACGGTAGGCACGTTCCCCACTTTGGCATGCAATGCATTGAGAAGACCATGCCCGCGAATGATAGGCCAGACACTACCTAGGCCGTGTAAGATAATGAAGTCACATTCAAGTACATTAGCCTGTTTCACAATAAATTCAGCAAACCGATTTTGTTCAAGTGGGCCTTTCAGTGCTTTGAATAAAGCATCATCACCTTTCTCAAATTGCATCTTGTAAGCTCGGTCGAGGAGCTTACGAGACTTCAGTAACTCGACGACCATTTCATACAAATTGATACACGCGAAGCGTTTTCCTGTGATTTCACTGCGTGATGCCAGTTTTTTAGTCAAAAAGTCGATATGCTCTCGAACAATAATCTCGTGCTCAGCAGGGTAGTCGAAAATGTAGAAGCCTATCTCACCGCCTAATTCTTTATTGGTAAGAAATTCATCACTTTCCAGTCTGTCTTGCACTTTTTCCAAACGTTGCTGGAGTTGCTGTACTGTTTGCATTATGGCTCCATTGCTCTGACGATATCATCTCTATCCATCTCTGATAGGAGACTGCGTACATCAGGTGAGACAAAGATATTCATGAGTTTTTTGTGTTTGGTAGAGTCTATATAGCCTGCATCTGCTAAAACTTTGAACGCGACTTGGGATATCTTATATGTAGATGACTTTGACATCTCCAGTAAACCTGGGTATAAGCGTCCGCGCTCCTGCCAAAAATGCTGCCAGTCATCTACGTTCAATGCTTCTCTATACATACGCTTTGCGTCTGTTACTACGATTCGCATGAAATCCGCTAGGATAGGGGCGTTGATTAATGTTGCAGCGAACATTAACTGTGTTGCTTCTTCTGTACCGCTATAAGCTAATTTTTGAAGGTACTCGTTGTTTAACGACTCCAGACGCTTTTTGATAGTCGCGGCATTGCGTTTAGCTGACGCAGCTGAAGGCTTTTGCAAGATGTTCTCTTCTACAATCGCTTTGTTCCAATCCTCTAAGGTCGGTTCTGTTAATAGCAGGTCGGCAATGATTTGGCTTTCACGGAGCATTAAACTACCACCAATAAGATCGCCCAAGTAGCGTTTGTGTTCAGACATCGATGTTTCCTAAAGAATGAAGTTGAGTTCGATTTCCCTCATAGCCTGCGGCTAAGTGTAGGTTTTCGATACCATAAAGTGTTGGACTGTTACGCAGCCATAGTTGGTGTTCTGGAGATAGTAATCTGGCACTATCAGAACAATCGACATTTAGTCTTCGTAATAAATAGCCAGCAATAGCGGCTCTAACATCGAGGTATAAAACACCATCATTCATGTTGTAATCCAACTCAATGGCTTTGGGGTGCTTAATATTTTTGGGATGGGGTACTAGCTCTAATGGAACGATACGTAACCATTGGTTATCTGACATCTTGGATTGAGACTCTGATACCGCTAGATCCAGCAGTTTGGCTTTAGTTATACGAGTAACAACAAAATCACGAAACTCATGGCTCTTCATATCGTAGGCACGTACATGCCATCGAAGACCATTGTTCACTAATGTGTGTGGTACTATCGTTCTTTTGCTTGGGCCACTATCTAGAGAAATGTATTCAATCGATACCGCTTTGTTGTTGAGTGCTGATTGGGTTAGCTTAGAAACAATGTGGATATCGGGTACAGCAAGCTGACTCGGTGTTTCAACAGGGAAACGAACATCCTCCATTATGTCGATGCCATCACTGAAGTTGTGCGTAAGCTGACTCAGCGCTTTTTGCGTATCATAGTCAAAAAGTGGCGTAAAACATGATGTTTGGAAATAACGCTTCTCGGCATTGTCGTACACAAGATTCTCGCCAGCCAGTTCTTTATACAGGTTAATGTCCCGAGTGGCATTGGATAGCCCCATCTTAAAATGTGCGACGACTTCAGCTCGCGAAAAATGGCCCACAAACATCAAACGGAAATCTATATAAGACAAACGTTGTTTTTGAGCGTAGCTAAGTTGTTCCATAGCAATTATCGTGAATTATTTAATGTTTTAAGTATGAACCATTTTGGGTCTGACATCAATCCAGATAGTGTTGATGGGTGTTTTATTGAGCATAAATGTGAGGTAGGCAAGACGATAAAAGCCAGCGTTAACACGCTGGCAACAATCAATCTGGGGGAAAGATTAACATAGAGTAAAAATATGGTTTTACGAGATTTGATGGGTCTTAACTTGTTTGAGCCAGTCGTTAATTGAGAAAGAGTAACAGAAATCATCCATTTCGGAGTTGTTATCGACATCATCAAAAAGATAAAGTTGAAGTTGCCTATTATCAGTTACATTTCTAAAGTGAGATTTATTGAGAGCAAACACTAAGTTTAAAATGTCCTCCTCACTTTCTATCTGACTTAAAAACAAGCTTGAAAAGGTTGCCATAATAACGGAACCATCGTTCAATTTGATATACGAAAGGAGCACAAGTTCCATAGATTGTGCAAAAGTAAGGCACAGGTCTAGTGGCGAAGTGATATGTAACTTTCTGCCGTTTAAACAAATGTCATGACTAGTGAGCAGGGGGGGGTTAATCAAAGAAATTTGATTATTTGACTGTTCTTGATAGTTCTTCAAATTTTGCATAATAAATCCTTAATAAACTTACCCCAAAACTTCGTTTATTGTAGATTTATTAAGTGACACGCGGGGTGTTTAACGCGTCTGTTTTTAAGTTATAACTGATGATGATTAAAGTCAATTAAATTCTATAAAAAGTAAAGGTTTATCATTTTAATTATTTAATCATCACAATAGAGTTCTTCGTAATCGATAAGATGCATGTTCCTATCAATCCGTTTTAAGTCTTCAAAAGCAAAAAATTTCTTAGCTAATCGAATAGCGTAATAAGGTTCGGTCGTATTTGAAATTATTACCTCTCGACTATGAGGAACATGGACAAACTCAATACTGCCAAACCTAGTCTTATAAAAACCTGATTCCCCTGTTGTACCCAGAATTAAAATCATCGGGATCTGAGAGATAACACTCCACCTTGAGAGGGCATCTTCGAAAGATATATAACACAGTTCGCCATCTCGCAGTGACAAGGCTAGTTGGTCAAAAAAATCAGGCGGCAATGTTGAACGCAAGTAAACAAATCTCTCAAAATCAATACTGACGATGTAGTCGTGTTTTGCGATGATCTGCTCAATATCATCACTTCTAAAGATTGAGCAGATCTCTTCACGTTTATAGATAAACTTTTCTGTACGCCGATACTGCATTTCGAAGATCATTTTCATAGATTAGAAACCACGATGATTCAAAATGAACGAACTATGACACGAACTTCTATAGGAATTCAAACGTATTGCTGTATTTAGATGTTTATTTAAGTAACTTTTTGAGAAAGGATGAAGTTCTACAGTGCTTTTCCTACAAGTTGACTTGCCTTCATTTTTACAACTAAATCCTAGAATTTTAAGAAAGTGATTAACGCTTCTTTTTATCTGTGTAATATTATTCACTGTTGCACTTGTTCGGAATGAAATGCCATTATATTTTGACAAAACAATTTGGTTATGCTTAATCTTCATTTGAGAGTAGGCCGCTATATAGTTTTCATTCGAAATAACGACTTTTTCATTATAGCTTAAGCCGAGTGTTCCAATCACAGTATTAGCCACAGATAATATTCTTTTTCCATCTGGGGTTAATCTCTCACGTAGTTCTTTATTTTGTAGTGAAAGAAGTTCATCTCTAAGTTTAAATAGTCGATCAAACTTAACCAACTCAACATTAACATCAACTGAAGGAATGCCAAACTCCTTTGCCAAAAGAAACTTATCCGCAGACGCTTTTTCTTCATTTGTAGCGTTACCTGATTCTATAATCGAAGTTGCTTCTTGTGCAGAAATATCTTGAGCTTCTGAGATTGCATGGGCCTCCTCGTTAGAGTCAACTCGGTTTCTGGCAGCTAACTGTTGTTTATGTTTGTTCTTGTTTGATGAACTTGTTTCGATGGAAATTGATTCAAACCCCAGTGCTTCGAGAGTCGCTATTAATGCAACAGGCATATTCGCTTTCAGAACCGTTGACTGCGCTTCGTGTAGTCCTACCATATCATTAAATGTGAACTTATCGCTGACCACTGGTTTAGCTGGTAAAAGGTAACTATTGCGATCTCTAGATACCGCAAAGTGAATTTCTTTGACTGCTCTAAAACGTAATGCTAACTGAACCAGAGAATTTGGAACAAGTACACTGTTACTTATAATGGTAATAGTGTCTGAATAGTGCTCTTCAATACTCACACCGCAGCCGATATAAGGCGAATAGAAAATTTTATGATACTTTTGCGCTTCGACATTCGGGTCTGAAATGAAATCTATGACTTCAGGCTGACGTTTAGTATCTGAACAAACGACTAAGATCCCTGCTTGAAGCGCTTTTTTATAACACCCATTGTTATTACTTTTGTAACCCATACGTTTGATGGAACGCCACATTGTTTTCAAACAATCGAAAGCATATAGGCGTTCATTGAAAGGGGAGTTTAAAACGGTAGCACGGTCTTTTATGGATACGGTTCTGTTTTTATAGGCTGAGTAGTCATCAACGTTATATATAGCAATGTCATCTTTACCGATACTCCTGACGAAATTGCCGCTGATATCTTCAGAAATGTCAGCATCCATCATAATTAACCACTTAGCATTTTCAACAACCGACTTTAGAGACTCATAGCTGTTCAACTGACTGTCCAAATTTTGAAAGTGACTACCTTTAGTTGCTGTGATGCCTTTTTCGCACTCATCCCAGATAATCAAATCTGCTTGTAAAACTTCGAATAGCAGCCCTGGTAGACTATTAATCGTTGTCGTCAGTACTGACGCTGACTCTAGCTTACCAATGTTCATTTCTTTATGATCACAGGTAGATAGTTTTGTACAAAATTGAGATTGAAGCTTGTTTTTAAAACATTGACCTAAAGCTTCTATGTGGGAGATATAAACAACTTTAGCATCAGGGTTTGAAGAAAGTACTTTTTTGGCAATTTCAATAGCAGTAGTCGTCTTACCCAAAGACATTGATGCTCTAAGAAGATTTACACGACTGGCGGTGAAATCAATTTCTCGAATTGCTGACACATTTAAAGCACTTTTTAAGCTGACTAAATCATCCACTGTACTTAAGATTGGATCCTTATACATATTAACTAGTTCTTGAGCTTCCAAGTTGTCGATGTTAAGTTGTTCGCTAGCAACTGCTATAGCATCATCACGTGATAACCTCAGTGGAACGGCACTGATTAGTTCTTTAATCGCGAGCAGTTTTACCTCTTCGATAGGCTTGATTTGATAAATACCTGAATAAATGCTAAAACCGTAGGTTATTGGGTTGTTTGAAAGCATTTGACCATTATATCGGATTGTAATGTCGCGTTGACAAGCTACTTTTGCCGCATCAACCAACTCTTCATCATTAACATCTTTGCTGACGTTAATGTAGGAAAGAGTATGTGCTTTGCCATTGTAAGTTTTTGAAGCGATTGAAGCGGATGTCAGGGCTACATCGTTTCTGAAGTCGTTATAAAATGATATATCTTCAGGAGTGCCAACAAAAAGGACGCACTTATTAGAATATGGATTTTTGATGTTTATTATTGGTTTTATACTTAGCATGATTAATTCGTTATTTTTGTTTTTTATTATTGTATCCTTTGGATATAAAAATATGAACAAAAAATTACTTATAATAAAAAGTAATTTTCAAGTCAAAGAAATTTACCAATTAATTCAATCGAATATGCTGTTAACTTTAGAGAAAGTTAATGTTTTTTGTCAATTTATGCTGAGTGTTAATATTATACATAAATAACTACTTAAGTAATTATTATTGTGTTAGTTTGAGTTTTAATGTGAAAAATCGATTGGGATTAGTTCGGTTTTATTATTGGTTATATTTTAAAATGAAGATGATTAATCAATTAGTTAGATGCTTTAAATAGGGAACATGATAAATTTATATACCTTATATATAAAATAAAATCCTATGTTCCCTTTAAATGTACAACCAACCATTTGTTATCTGCATGCGTTAGCATGCTATTTACTGACTCTACGAGTCAGAAGGACGATTAATTAGTATTCAGTGTCTTATATGCAATTGATATGCGAAACAT
Source organism: Vibrio sp. 2092 (assembly GCF_033339635.1). NCBI lineage: Bacteria > Pseudomonadati > Pseudomonadota > Gammaproteobacteria > Vibrionales > Vibrionaceae > Vibrio > Vibrio sp. 2092. The sequence goes on from NZ_JAWOUY010000008.1 coordinate 104,690, forward strand.
CGAGGTCACTTACTAGATTGAGATATTGACTGGTATCACATGTACCTCGATGGCTATAGGGTTTTGTACTGGGTGTGAACAGTCTGTTATCGTCGTAAGTATTGTCTTAGAGAAATAATACTAGTCAGTGTACTGAAAGCCTGATGATGTTAACGGTTGGACGGTTGGACTGTAGGGCATATGGCTTAGGTAAGCTGCGTACTTATGCAGCGGTTCTTATGATACATTAAGTATAGAGCGGCGATGCCATAGGCATAAACTAGACCAAGGGCATCTGAGATTGCTCATGATAATGTTTACTCTGTCAGGCAGAGATAAGCAGCCAGATGTGGATTAACCATTTAAAAATCGATAGTATGCCCACCATCACATACATTTGGTTAAACTTATGTCCAATAAAAAGGAAATTAATAGGCTGCAATTTTTGATAACCACACTTTATAATTGTGACTATTAATCAGACAGTTAAAAACCTAAAATAGGGAACATGATAAATATCTATATACTATATTAAAAATTAAATCCTATGTTCCCTTAAATGCACGATAAACTATTCGTTATCTGCATGCGCTAGCATGCTATTTACTGACTCTACGAGTCAGAAGAACGATTATTAATAGTATGGTCTATTGAATTGTGTTGTTGGACATATCGTATTTATTTACTGAAAACCACAACAAGGTTCGTTCAGTTAACTAAATATTTTGTAAGCTAGTGCCATTTTCATGAATGTAGATTTTTAATATCTGCCGCCAACTAGTTATATTGTTATCAACAAAATGATTACTAACTATAAGTTTAATGAGAGGTTTTTATATGCTTTTTATGGCGGCAGAAACTTTTAATAAATAAAAGGTTTTATTTGATTTATATTTTTAATTTTATATTTACAATGCTTGTTAAATGTGTTTTATTAAAGTGGTATTAAACATTATCTAGATTAAAAAGGTGGTCAAAGTGAATTGTCGTAAGTACGTATATAAAAAAACAGAACGAAAAGTTATTAATAGCGATTTAAATAATGGTTTAAATTGTCAAGATGATTGTCTAATCTCAGATAGCGAAGCGTTACTTAAAGCTAACAGTTTAACTGTTGAAGACCAACATCATAGATTTAAACTAAATACATCAGTCACTAAAAAGAATCTGCCAATCGAAAGGTTAGTATCAAAACTCAACTAGCGCAAATTAGCCAAAAACAGAAAGAATCGCGTGTTCCTGGGCTGTTTGGATGTAATCCTTACAAGTCAAGACGTACAGAGCAAGTCAAAGAAAGCGAAATGTTTTGTTTCTTTTAACGTGAATCGGGATAGATATTATGACGAAGCAGCATCAATGCGAACAAATGCCGAAGGAAGTTCAAGTGTACTATACAGATCACTACACAACTGAAGAACAATGGTTTTTGTTTGTCTCTGAAACCGCAACAGAAATGGATCTAGAACTGAGCCACGAACTTAATGAGGTAGGAGAGTTGCTGTGGCAAACCGCGTTTAACATCATTCATTGTCCGTATTGTGGTTTGAAACTAGCAATCTCGCAAACGGATACTGCCCATTTTCATAAGGCTGTGAACTATAAACTGATTTAATCACTTTACTTTCGTATTTGTCATGCTTATGAGCATGACTGAAACGATGACAATTATAGAGTGCAGAATATGAGAAGAATCAGCAAGCGTTACAAATCAAAATTATCGAGACTTTATCAAATCGCGAAATCGAATCACATGACACTGGCTGAACTTATCGAGTTGAAACGTCGGGGTAATGAAATAGATGAAGCAATGCGTTTAAAAACCAAGTTTAACGAGGAAATTGATTGGTTCAATTTCAGCTTGATTGGCTTTGCAATTACTTTTCCTTTGTTAAGTGGTAGTGAGAAGTCTGTGTCATTACTTTGTGTCTGTCATGACTTAAACTCTTTTGAGCAACTACAAGCCAAATATGGTAGTTGTCCTGATGATATCAAGGTTCAAATACTGAAAGAATTAGAAGACTTAGATTTGTAAGCGATAGGCTCATTAGTATTGTTACCTGTTTGATATGCACATGAATATCCCATTATTTATATTGGTGATAAAAATTGGCAACGATAATGATGTCATTCTGGATTAGGTAGAGTGAAGGTTATGATTGCATGCAGGGTCGCCAGGGCAGTAGCTATACCATAATCATTCACCAAACCTGATAAGAGTGCATGTGGGGTAGAGTCTGCCGAGCATATTCATATTGGGGTTAATTGATAAATCGGTGACGAGGCTACTACCAGTTTAGTCACTTGGGTGTATGGATCAACAATTTTGATGTTATATCTATATCGTAAGCAAATTAGTTTATCAAAGCCATTCGAATAAACAGTCCTGTTTCTACATACTTACATATGAATGGAGGGATGATGAGCTTGAGGTCGAGATGTAACAGTTGACATGGATTTATTCGTGCTGAGGTCAGTACTCTAAAATGGGATAGGGGTAACGGAGGAGTTGGCTCAGTGGAGAGTTTATTTGTGAACTCCACAATGATTAATAAAATCTTATCGTTTTGTCAGTTTCTCAGCAATGGCGATGTCGAAAGGCACCATTTTCATGGACTCAGATAGGTTTATGATGGATTTGCTAATTGGTTAGTTTTTGAACTCCTTACATCGCTAATTGATAAAAAGCAATATAGTCTGACTCTTTTCTTGATTTTACTTTCATTTTAGGGATTATGAGTGGATATAATTTATAAGCTTTAGTTATGCCTTTTACCATGGATCAAACTTAAATTTATGCTTGCTATCAATAGACAAACGTTCAACCTCAGAAAACTAATTCTTTTTATCTGTATATTCAGTGTGTCGATTACACTTTTCAATACTTTTTTCTCAATTTATCAGGTTCAGCGTGAACAGCTTATACGTAATTCCATGGAAACAAACTATGCTTACGCCCAAAAAATGGCTGAGGTGACGGAAGTCTTTACTAAATCAGCAATGCGACAAGTTGAGTATTCGGCAGATATTTTAGGTAGTGATTTTGATAGCAAAGAACTCATTGACCATGAACTAAATCGATTGCAAGAGCAAGCTGGCTTGTTTAACTCTACTGTTTTGGTCGATAACAAAGGGGCTATCCTATCAACTTCAAAAAACATAAGTAAAGCTGAAGGAATGCAGTTAACAGATGAAACTCTGCTACAATCATTAAACAAAGCACAACCGTTTATTACCAAGCCTTTTGTCTCACCAAAAGGAAATTACTTGATTTGTATTTCGTATCCAGTTTTCTCTCCGAATAAGGAGTTCCTGGGATACTTAGGAGGTACAATATACCTCAAGGATAATAATGTATTAAACTCTCTACTCGATAACCACAGTCACAGCAATGGTTCATATTTATATGTCGTTGATAATAGTAAAAGTATAATTTACCACCCTGATAAATTTCTTATAGGAAAGACAGTTGATAATAACCATGCTGTTGACTTGGCACTCCAAGGTGACGGAGGTAGCGTTGAAACCATTAGCTATTTTGGAGAAGACGTACTGGCTGGGTATGCACCTGTAAAAAATACAGGATGGGGCATTATTATTCAGAGATCGAAGTCTGTGAGCTTTGATATATTAGATGGTCAACTACAATCTGTTCTTGTACGCACTATTCCTCTGAGTTTATTTACTTTTATATTTATATGGGTGACATCCTCCACTATATCTAAACCGCTTTGGCAGTTAGCGCTATCAATTAACAAAGCAAACGTCAAACATTCTGACGCTGTTAGCTTAAAAAAAATAAAACCTTGGTATTTTGAGGCATTTTTATTGAAGTCTGCTGTTATTAAAACCTTTACCGACGTTTCGAATACGATAGAAAAGCTGCAAAATGATCGCTTAACTGATGTAATGACTGGACTGACCAACCGAAGAGGTTTCGAAGAGGCGGTTGATAAACTTGAAGAAAGGAAAAGTCCTCTTTCAGTCATGGCTATCGATATAGATTTTTTCAAACAAGTGAATGATACCTATGGGCATAGTATTGGTGATGAGGTTCTGAAAGAACTGTCTAATCTGATTAAATGTCAATCTCGTAAAACGGACATTTTATGCAGAACAGGAGGGGAGGAGTTTATCGTTTTTCTTGCTGAGATGAGTATCGAGAGTGCATTTGCGAAGGCAGAGAGGCTCAGAAAGAATGTTGAACAACACAGCTTCGCACATATAGATAAATTAACCATATCAATAGGTATATCTCACTGGACGGGAACAGATCAATCGCTTCACAAATCCATCAGAAAGGCAGATGATGCATTATACAGAGCGAAAAGAAACGGTAGAAACCGTTGTGAAGTTAATGTTTAAGATAATAACCTAGTATTTGATGCAATGGTGTGTATTGTGGAGCCTTTCGCTACCTTAGGTGTATCACGTTAGCGGGGGATATTTTAACAGCGAAAAGTAGCTATGACTAAACTAAACTGGAAGGTATTGATCGTTCTTGCTAGGAGGTTTGAAAGTTCCGTCAGTATGCTTATTTCGGAGCATTCCGCTCAGATCAGTTATTGCCCGAGCGGCCGCAATCAACTGAATACGTATTCAGTTGACCGAAGCGATTGCAATACTGATGTTTCAATGACTATGATATTTGAGTTAGTGTGTATAGATAATGCTTGGCACCTATCCTTGTTGTCTACTCATTGTGTAATTTGATAGATGTCACTGATTGCCAGCAAGTAACACCTATCTGTGACATCAGGTTCAATCGAAAATCTTCGGTTTACTCAGTTACAGAATTTGCTGGAGCGAATGCTTTTTCGGAAACACACATGTAAGGCTCATTCTCAATTTTGGCTCTATACATCGCCTTATCCGCTAACTCTATCAGTGTAGATAAACTACTTGAATCATCTGGGTATATACCGATACCGATGCTAGCTCTAATGGCTATTTCATGACCGAGTGCACTTACGTACACTGGGGTTGAAATTAGCTGATTAAGCTTATTCGCTATCGACTTTGCTTCCGAAGTTTTGTCATAATGTTTAGTCAAATTAAACAATACAAGAAATTCATCTCCCCCTAACCGAAAACAAATATCATCGCTGCGCAGGCTTTCAGTTAATCGTCTGGAGATCTCTTTTAAAAGTAGATCACCAGTACCATGCCCAAATGAATCATTTATAGCTTTAAATTTGTTTAAATCTAAGTAAGCGATCCCCATGCAATTTGAGTTAAAAATCGCTTGAGACTGCTTTTCAAGTAAAATATTAAGATGTCGCCTATTGAATAAATTTGTTAACGGATCTGTAATTACCTTACTGCGGAGGTCTTCGACAAATTCCTGTATGGTAGAGAAGTCGTGAATGGTTGCTATGCCACATCGCTCGCCATTCAGTGTGATGCTCGCAATCGAAATTCTTGCGGCAAAAGACTCGCCATTTGACTTGATACAAGACAACATATTTCGTGACATCATGGTCCTAGCTGGGGACTGATACTCTATGAAATGCTTAACTTTTTCTTTATGTATTTCACTATGAGTGGCTGGTAGAAGCTTTTCTAAGCTAAGGTTTTCCATTCCCTCTGACTCATACCCAAATAGTTGATTACATGACTGATTCGCGAATAAAATATTAGAGTTCTGATCGACGATTAAAATAGCGTCTACCAGAAAATCCAAGAACTGATAGATTTGTGTTGGTTGTTGCATTACTACTTTGTCCATATCGCTCTGGATTAATTTAGCCTGTTAAACTTCAAACATGCGTATGCATGTTGAATTTTTACAAAAGCATTACTATGTGTGTGGTTTTTATGAAGAGTCTAAGCTATTAGGCTCGATAATACAATGAGTTATTATTGGAAGCTGTAAAGGTAAGACCATCGTGTTAGTAATGGGATTATGTGACATCAATGTTATATGGTCAATTTTAATACATAATCATTCACTTTATGGATTGAGCCGTATGCAAGTGAGTAAATTGAGTTTTTTATCGATTACCAATAGTAACGAAAGTTAGTTGATGTTGGTTCTATCGCGTTTTATTTAACTAAGTCGAATAATTGCTAATAAATGACTTAACCTGGTGTTTGATTGGTGTTAGTACTATGGGAAATTAAATTTGCATTGTCATTAATAAAGAGGTGGCACTTCTTTCTTGTTATAACTATAAGTGTATTGTATCGATTTACAATTCAAAAAATCATTTATAGAATATGAAGCGATTTGATTTCATAATTTGTGAACTGTTATAGATTACATTTTCAATAAATGAAGCTTTCAACTCTTACGTTATATAAGGAATACTAGGCGCCAATATGAACGAATTAGAAAAAATATTATTTAACATCCGCAATCTAAGGGTATTTTCTCGAGATCTCACGTTAGATCAGCTTGAAGAGGCTCACAATAAGTTAACAACAATTGTTGAAGAACGACGTGAAGAAGAGGAAGTTTTAAGAGCCGAGCAAGCAGAGAGAGAAGCAAAGCTCGCTGCAATAGCAAAACAGATTAAAGAGCAGGGTATTGATGTTAATGAACTTGTCTCGGCACTTTCATCGAAAAAGGTCAAGAGTAAGGGAAAGCGTCAGGCTCGAGCGGCTAAATATAAATACGTTGATGACAATGGTGTAGAAAAGACATGGACTGGCCAAGGTCGTACGCCATCGGTTATCCAAAAAGCACTTGATGCTGGTAAAACATTGGATTGTTTTGCTATTTAATTATAAACATCGCTTTACAACCAAGGTTTCAGTATTGATTCGCTGACATCTTCGTCTCAAGTTATTGAGTTGGGTCTCTTAGAACTATCAATATTGTTATATCTGGAATATGACAATATTGATTTTCATATTTCCTAACAATATCTAGACTTCCTATCTCAATTCACCCCTTGACTGACACCTACCACTATTAGTTGGGACGAGTTAAGTAATGACAGCCACTAAACGCAGTTCAAAATCAGAATTAAACATCTCTCTGAAGTTTAAGTAGAAGGCTGACAGCTCTATGGGCGTCTCAATAATGTGACGAAAAACACCAATACCAGTCAGCGCGAATAAGAGTCAGTTGCTGAAGTAACCAAGCTCAACGGTCGTAGTCCTAGGAACCAGAAGAGCAAGACATTGTATAAAAGTTACCACGCACTTCGGCGTGATATTTAAGTCTACGTGCTCTTCTGGCAGAATATTAAGGGAAGACTAGAGTAAATAACGTTGTGATAAGTTGGAGTTTTTTGACCTTATAGACGCTGATTCTGCATTCGAGTCTAAATCGAAATGTACGTTAACCTGAACGCCTTCTCGTTCAAATGTCATATCATCAAAGTCTGTCATTGTAATCTTGAAGCCATTACGAGCGAAAAACCCAGTAACCATCGTACGCTGTTTTATTTGTAATGCGGATGCCAGCAACTTATCCATATGTAAATATCCTTTTTTATAATGTGGGTATGCACTAAACACTAGTGTTAGTTAACCATGAAGTCAATTTTAGCTACAAAGTTGATTTCATTTATGTGCTCACGGGATACGAGTTCCTGATTAACTTAACATAAAGGGTAACTCAGGCGTGACCGTGTAACTAATGGGCTGAAACCTTGTAAAAATCGTAAGTAGTCTTGGATGACGAGCGTTCTAGTTAATCTCTTACTGCGTGCAGGTGTGTGATTAAGTTCATGGGGGCTATTCAGACTTTGTGAATCCAAAGTACCAGATAGCTATCTGCAAATAACGTAATCCATGGTCTGCAATGTGTCAGAGACCGTGCGTTTAAGTTGGATTGAATACTCAATCACGGTAATAAATTCCAATTTAGGCTAAATTGGGGCATCAACTTTGCCCTAGAAGGAAGTATTGTGGGGAGCAAGAAAGACGTACCGCATGACAAATTATTAGAAAGATTATGGCATGAGGAAATTGCAAATAGGTTAGGTATAACGATATACGAGCTAGAACTCATCGATTGGTATACCGACGAAGTTCTCTGTGAAGACGGGCGGTTATACAAGGTGAGACTAAATATCGAAAAAATACCATCAGATAGAATGGTTTATGAAAAAATTGAAAAAATGTTGAACAATGGTCGTTGGGTTTACTTTGATGAGTTATAAGTCTATTTTTGGTCGAATGTGTTGTGAAAAAACAAACAGTTGGAAATATCATTAAAACATTAGGTCATTCATTGTGAGCTTCCTCAAAGTCACACTAATGATGATTTACACAGCAAGTAGGGAGCCGCTACTTTAGGTAAGTCGCTCAACTTAAGCTGGCATCATATCCAGTTGATTTTTAAAATAAGTTGCATTAGAAGCCGTTCATGAACTTTAACACAGTAAGAGAGAGAATATGAAGACTCCAAAGCTACCAGATAACGAAGCAGAACGCTTACACGCGTTAAGAGCGCTGGAGATATTGGATACTTCGTCTGAAGAACGTTTTGACCGTATAACACGAATGGCCAAACGTATGTTTGGTGTTCCTATTTCACTCGTTAGCCTCGTCGATGAGAATAGACAGTGGTTTAAGTCTGCTCAAGGGATAGACGTGACTGAAACCCCAAGAGAAATTTCTTTTTGTGGGCATGCGATTAACGATGATGGACTCTTTATCATTCCCAATGCCATTGACGATAAAAGATTTTGTGATAACCCTTTGGTGACCGACCATCCTAACATTCGATTTTATGCGGGGTATCCTCTTAAACTGAGACATGGGGTCAACATTGGCACATTGTGTTTGATTGATAATAAACCAAGAGAAATGGACGAAGAAGATCGCTTACTTCTACAAGACTTGGGGACGATGATTGAGCAGGAAATAAAGTCAGTTCAAATGGCAACCCTAGATGAACTGACTATGATTTCAAATCGTCGAGGTTTTTTGCTCCTAGCAGACCATACCCTAAAGATGTGTAAGCGTAAAAAGCTGAAAAGCTCTGTCCTGGTATTCGATTTAAACAAGTTTAAGCCAATTAATGATAATTATGGTCACCATGAAGGCGACTATGTACTAAAAGTTTTCGCGATGACGCTTCTTGAAACATTCAGAGAATGTGATGTCGTAGGCCGATGGGGAGGTGATGAATTTGTTGTATTTCTTACGGATACAGAAGCAGACTCAGTAAAGCATATCCTCGTAAGGTTTAGCGATAAGATCGTAAAATTTAACCAAGAAAGCAATAAACCTTATCGTATTGAATATAGTTGTGGTGTCAGTCATTACCGTTATGATAGCCCTCTATCTATAGAAGAAAGGATAGAAGAAGCCGATAATGAAATGTATAAGGCAAAGAAGACGCGCTAAATCGATAAGTAGGCTCAAATACTTTGTTTCAATCATCCTATTTATTTAACAACTACGCAACAAGTCCAGTCTAATTATCGTTTATTAGGCTGCACAAAGACAAAAAACTGGATACTGATTTTTGGATGTTCTGAGCTTGTTGATGAAAATGATGATGCGGAATCACTTATTGATAGAGCTGACAGAGTTATGTACGTTCAGAAATTGCGTATGAAATCTTATCGAAAGTCAGGATAATTGTTACTAATCTCCTTAAATTTAGAAACCACGATGTCAGCGTTGTCGTAATGTTCGTCTTTGGTGAAAAGAATTGTATGATTAATTGCAAATATATCACGGCTGATAACGGCTATCTTTGGAGTTTAATTAAGGATTCAGTCCTTATCTGAAAGCAGCGAGAGCTGACAAATACTAACACCGTGAATTATGAAGGTTACGTAGATATGTGATCATTAACCGATCACAGTGTATTTTGACAGCTAATGGATTTAGTCGGTTGACCAATTTTCCTGGCTAGGAAGAAAAATAGGAGAGTGCTACTATGAGTATGTTACGCTACAACCACACTAAAATTGCAGACTCACTTGCTAAGTATCCAAAGGTATTTTTGCTAGAGATCTTGGCAGGAAAACAAGACAGTGACCACTCTGTGATCCCACCCGACTCATTAAAAAACATTTATTACATAACGGCGGCATGGAAATATCTCCGTAAAGGTATGTGTTTTGAGGAGAGTATAATTGAGGCACTTTCACAATACCCTAGTGATCATATGATAATTTATGACATTAGTGGTGGCGCATCTAAATTACCTTTACACCGTGCTGTCAGTTACGTGATCAATACAATGTGTCAACCAATCTTGACTTCGACGGAAGAGGAAGAGTTCAAGAAGGTGCTGGGACTAGCAGGTAAGGTGGAGCCTTGATTGAGCAGTAAGACTGGAAACTAAATTTTTCTTCTTTTTGCTGGTAATGGTCAATGTCTTCAGAAAACAAACATTTGATTATAAGTCCACTAGCTATCATTGGTACAGTGCTTGGTGGCATAAAAGGATGCTCTATATAATCAAAACTAGATAGTGATTTAAGCAAGTTTGCAATAATTAAAGTTATGAATTGTTGTTAAATAAGTAGAGTCAATTAAACGGAGATATCCAAGCGTTCGTTACACTCTGAGACCAGCTTACTTAATCTTGTTCAGCATCCTCCGTGCGTTACTGGTTATTGAATCTATGATTTGAGCAGGAAAGCCGTTAGGTAGCTGGTTAACTACTTGTTCAATGGCGTTAGGAAATGTGACAACAAACTCGTCAAGTATCTCTTGCATTCGAACTGTGCAGAAACCAACAGTTTCTGCTGTTGCAATAAAGTGACGCGGATAGATTTTTTCTAAATGCCACTTATTGCCGCTTGAAGTGGATTTGAGAGCCATCGCTAGTTTTAGTTTACGTGTGTTAATGCCTCTGCCACTTGATGTGGGGAAGGCTGACATAATGTCGTAGAATGGGGTTAGTCTATAAGCACCATTGGCCTCAATAAAAATTGAAAAGTTTTTTGCATGCCCGTCGGTTGCACCGATCAACCATTGAAATACTTGAAAGCGCATAAAATCGTCGCAGTCGTTGTCTGCGCATCTAGAACGACTCAGTAGTTGCATGATTTCTTTAATACCAACGCCACCATCACTCTGATATTTCAATCGTGAGGGAAGCGAGAATACTTGGCACATGTCTTCTTGAGTCAATCGAATAAGTGCGTTCCCATCTTGTGAGCAGTGTCTATCGAAACGTTCAATAACTAGAGCTTTCATTCCTTCAACTTTTAAGATCTCAATCTTTGGAACTTGGAAGCCCATTGCTTCTGCAAGTTTTATACAGAAATACTCATTTTCAACGCTCCCCGTCATATCAAGTGTTGCCGCTGGCTGCTGAATAAAGCCGATCGGAAATTTGAGAATGTGAGTGCTTGGGTAATCCAAACTGGGTAAAAACCAATCATTTTTGATTTTAAGAAGCGCAGTTTTCTCTTGCGCCCCAGATATTGTTAAGCGGAAGTCGTGCTTATTGGACATGCCAAGAGGGAACTGATACTCATGAGCCGTAACTATATTGTGTAAATTACGAACTGAAAGTGGTTCCAGCCGCGTTGAAGCACGACCATTATGTATTTCATCTGCTGGCAGCAATGAGAGTGAGCCAACGCAATCGTGACCGATTGCATGCAATAAATCAAACACGTCTGTTGAGTCGGTGCTATAGCGACGCTGTATGTTCTGACGTGTTGAAGTTAAATCTGGCAACAGATTATCAAAATAATTTGCTACAGGGTCACCTTCGTGTAGTTGACTTTGAAGCGGAAGAGATAGCGAAATCGGGTAGGCATTCGACTGAGCTAACCAATTATTGTCATAGCAAAATTGCAGTTTGCCATTAGTAAGCTTGGTCAAATGGGCAACTTTGGTGCTGTTGATGTGTATTAGTAACGTGGTCATCTGTTTCTTCTGAACAAAATTGAAGGCGGAGAGGTTTACCTAAATCATATAATTAGTTAACAAAATAGCTAGTGCTGATTTTACAGCACAGTGAACTGACTATTAAGGGATACGGTAGGTTATACAACAGCCAGCAATCAAATTGCTGGCTGTCAATTTTGTTAATTGTAATTACATTTTTGAATGAAGATAGGTTCGATAACCGCCTATAAGATTACGGGCTTTGTAACCATTGTTAACTAACTGACGATAAGCAACGTTACCACGTAACCCAACTTGACAGTAAATCACAATCTCTTTGTCTTTTGGTAACTCGTCCATTCGGTGACGTAATTGATCAACAGGGATGTTGATCGCATCCTTTATAAAGCCAACACTTTCAAGCTCACCTGGGTTACGTACATCGAGTAGCACTTGATTTTCGGTTAAGGAATCCATTTCATCATAGTGAATTGCTGTAGCATCACCTTTAATGATGTTGTTGGCGACAAATGCCGCTTGGTTTATGACATCTTTTGCACTTCCGTAAGGAGGCGCGTAAGTCAACTCCAGATGTTGCAGTTGTTCGACCGTCATGCCAGCTCGTTGTGCAACAGCCATTATGTCAATTCGCTTATCAATGCCATCTTTACCAACCGCTTGTGCGCCTAAGATCTTACCAGTCTTTGGATCGAACAACATCTTGAATGAAACGACTTCAGCGCCAGGATAGTAGCTTGCATGGCTTGCGGTGTGGACATAGACTTTTTCGTATTCCATACCAGCTCGTTTTAGCTGTTTTTCATTTTTACCCGTTGAAGCCACAGCAAGGTCAAAGATCTTACAAATTGCCGTACCTTGTGTACCTTGATAAGTCTCGCTACGACCTAGCATGTTGTCGGCTGCCATACGACCTTGACGGTTGGCTGGACCCGCTAAAGGAACAAGTGTCTGCTCGCCAGTGACAAAATCTTTTTCTTCAACTGCATCACCAACAGCGTAAATTGAAGGATCGCTGGTTTGCATGTATTCATTAGTGTAGATACCACCAAGCGTCCCAATTTCTAATCCCGCTTCTTTTGCTAATTTAGTTTCTGGACGAACACCAATAGCCATAACCAGGATGTCGGTGGTTAGTTTTTCACCGTTATTAAGCGTAAGAACCAATTCACCTTCTAAGTGTTGATGTTTCTCACTCTCACCAGCATCCACGCTAGCCACATGTTCATTTGGAATAAATTGTACAGACTCAAGAGCAACGCCCAATTTAAGGTCGATCCCTTTTTCACGGATTTCTGCGTGAGCAAAACCTGCCATTTCACGGTCAACAGGTGTCATGACTTGCTCTGCCATTTCAAGCAAAGTGGTTTTAATACCCAGTTGGTGGAAGGCTTCCATTACTTCTAAACCAATGAAACCGCCGCCTACAACCGTGGCGTGCTCTGGCTTGTTCATCTGGATCGTTTTAATGATGCGATCCATGTCAGGGATATTACGTAGTGAATGAGTCAACGGATTATCCAGACCAGGGATTGGTGGAACGATAGGGCCTGCACCTGGGCTAAGTAATAGGAAGTCGTATGTTTCTTCGTATTCTGAGCCATCAAGAAGATTTTTTACTGTCACTGTTTTGTCTTGACGGTTTATCGATACCACTTCATTCATTACACGAACATCAACGTTGAAACGCGCTAAAAAGCTTTCTGGTGTTTGTAGCAATAATTTACTGCGATCTTTGATGTCGCCACCGATGTGATAGGGAAGGCCACAGTTAGCAAAAGACACGAAATTACCTCGTTCGAACATAATAATTTCTGCATCTTCACTTAAACGACGAGCGCGGGCTGCTGCTGATGCACCGCCAGCTACACCACCGACAATGAGAATTTTGGTCATATAGACACTCCAACTTAGCGAGTAAAAAACAAACAATAATACACTCGAAAACAAGTGAATTTTTGTTTGTTTTTAAGAGTATATTAGGAGCAGTGCTAAATCATTTTTAATGTCGTCAATCATACAGTTGACTAATGACACAAATGGACCGCGTTCAAACATAATGATTTCTGCGTCTTCACTAAGACGACGAGCGCGAGCTGCTGCAGATGCACCGCCAGCAACCCCACCAATAATCACGATTTTGCTCATGGATTTCTCCTGCTGAATGATCGAAAACGCCTACACCTTACTTAAATAAATTAGCTGAGTCTAATGTTATTTAATCTACATTAGCATTGACTTAATAATATTAATTAGTAATATCTAATAAAATGTAATGTAGTAATGAAGAGGCATAAGAATGGGCGACAGTATGCTACAAAGTGCGACCGAAGCGAGTGAGCTGCTTAAAATTATGGCTCATCCAGAGCGCCTAATCGTGATGTGTAAGCTGATTGAAGGCGAGAAAGGGGTCGGTGAACTGTTTGAAGGTTCATCATTAAGCCAATCTGCTTTTTCACAACATCTCACCGTATTGAGAAAGCACGACATCATTAAAGCTAGGAAGGTTTCTCAGCAGGTATTTTATTCAATTTCTGATGAAAGAGTTGGTCCGCTGGTTGAGGCGTTTAAGCAAGTTTTCTGTAAGTAATTAGTTTGGCGGTTGCTATGTTTGAAGTTCCTTGGATGTCGCTGTTGGGCGGCATAATAGTTGGCGTATCAGCGATAACACTGATGCTATTTACTGGCAAGACTGCTGGGATCAGTGGGATCTTAAACGGTGCCGTTGAGAGCGAAGACCGCGTTTGGCGCATTGTTTTTTTAATTGCGATGGTATTAGGTGGCGTGTTTGCTGTTTATGTTCTTGGCGGGCATGTACCAGAACAGTACAGCGGTTCTGTTGTTTTAGTTATCGTTGCTGGCTTGTTAGTCGGTGTCGGTACGCGTATCGGCAATGGTTGTACTAGTGGTCATGGCATTTGTGGGATAGGGCGTTTCTCAATCCGTTCTGTGGTCGCGACGTGTACTTTTATGGCCACAGCCATGTTAACCGTCTTGCTAGTATCGTGAGGAATAGTGTAGTTATGAAAACTCACGTAATGAAAAGTATTAAGCAAATGTCCGTTGTTGCATTTTCTGGTGTGCTCTTTGGTATTGGTATGGTGGTCTCTGGTATGGCAGATCCGGCAAAAGTGATCGGCTTTCTTGATATTACCGGTTCATGGGACCCAAGCTTAGCCTTCGTTATGGGCGGAGCACTTGTTGTGTTCGTTCCTGCTTATCTTTTATTAATAAAGCCAAGAAGCGAATCTGTGTTTGGTGATGAGATTGTACGCCCAACTTCTAAAGCGATAGACAAAAAGTTAGTCGGTGGTGCAGCACTGTTTGGTATTGGTTGGGGCTTACTGGGTGTGTGTCCTGGTCCTGCGGTTGCCAGCCTTTTTACTGGCAACACACAAGTTCTGCTCTTTATAGCGGCAATGTTGGTTGGGTCATTCACCGCTAAAAGAATGGTTCGTGGCTAAAGAGTTCTTCAACGCAAAAAAGAGTATCTCAACGTTAACAGAGAACTTAAACGCTAAAAAGTGAGTGTCGTAGAAACCGGGCAATGGTCACTCAGTTTATAGTCGAGTACATCTTGTGTTTTGAAAACGGTTTGAACACCAGACGACGCCTTCAAATCACCACTCGCAATGATGTGGTCTATCACCGAGCGGAATTGGTGGGTTTTATTCGGATTACGATTAGAGCGCACTTTACATTCCGCTTTAGTGTCTTTAGTCACTAGCTTTGCACTAGTATTGTCCGATATCACGTCCCACAACCAATCTCCTTGATAACCCAAGTTGTGGTTAAAGTCGCCAAGCACGACATAATGTTGTTTGTTGTCCTCGCGCGCCTTTATCCACTTAGCTAGTGCCTGTCCTTGTTGTTTCACTATCTTACAATCGCGGTTATTACGATACGCGCCACTGCAACCCGCTTTCAGATGTACAGAGAGTAGGTGAGTCTCGTTTTCTTGGTTTGGATTTAATATAAGGTAGCTCGCGAAGCGCAGCTTGCTGTTGCCTCGTGTGATAGAGAAGTCTGGCTTGTCTAATACGCTTACACCATTGCGCACGGCAAAGCCTGTGTATTGGTTGGTGTCGTTAAACTGAAGGTGTCGGTTGGAGGCGTTTGAACGATCGGAAAGATAGATAGTGAAGTCATTGCCAACAGCTTTTTGCATTGCAGCGACGCTTTCGACTTCTTGAAAAGCAAGAATGTCGGCTTGTGTTTTATCCACATAGTGGGTCAGTTTTTCAAAATCTTGTGGTGTTCTCGACACTTTTCCACCATCTATAGATAACCATTCTATGTTCCAACTGGTTAGATTGATGGAGTTTTGAGCAAATGAAAGAGAACTAAAAAGTAATATTAACGTAACAAAAAGTGATCGCATTTTGGCCTGTTGCACTCCTATCTTTTAGCGTATTCCTTTCCATCCTTTATCCTACAAGACCTCCAAAAATAGCAAGTAGTTTTAGTACCAATTTTGCAATTTTCATGGTTTTCTTCGCAACTGAGATCAACGCCAATAAGATCGATTTCTTCTTGTTCGCTAGCCAATCTTTATTGATCAAAATCAATGTTTTCGAGTGGTGCTTCTCGTTAAATACGCCACAATATATTGTGTTGCTAGAATAAAAAATAACCCCATATAGTGTGTTTGTGGATAACTCTGTGAGTATGCTCGGGTAAGGAGAACAAGGTGAAACCAATCGTAATCAAACGCGACGGATCAAGAGCTCCGTTCAACAGGGATCGTATCCAAGCAGCAGTTGAAGCAGCAGCGGAAAACAAAGATAAAGATGTCGCTATTTATGCTCTTAATGTGGCTCTTGCTGTCGAGTTACAGTTAAGAGAACACGATGAAGTTCACATCCATGAGATTCAAGACTTAGTCGAAAATGAACTCATGCAAGGTCCTTACAAAGCCCTAGCGCGTTCTTACATTGAATATCGCCACGATCGCGACATCGCTCGTGAGAAGCAAAGTGCACTAACTCGCGAAATCGAAGGTTTGATTGAAGAAAGTAATCTGGATCTAATCAACGAGAACGCGAACAAAGACGGCAAAGTAATTCCGACTCAACGTGACTTGTTGGCTGGTATCGTAGCGAAACACTACGCGAAGACGCACATTCTTCCTCGCGATGTGGTTCAAGCGCACGAAGTGGGTGACATTCACTACCACGATTTAGACTACGCACCGTTCTTCCCAATGTTTAACTGTATGCTTATCGATCTTAAAGGCATGCTGACGCATGGTTTTAAAATGGGTAACGCTGAGATTGATACGCCAAAATCAATTTCGACTGCAACAGCGGTAACAGCGCAAATCATTGCTCAAGTCGCGAGCCACATTTACGGCGGTACAACCATCAACCGTATTGATGAGGTTCTAGAACCGTACGTAATCACAAGCTACGAGAAACACCTAGAGATCGCAAAAGAGTGGAACATTGCTGAGCCAGAAGAGTTCGCAAAAGCGCGCACTGAGAAAGAGTGTTACGACGCGTTCCAATCTCTAGAATACGAAGTAAACACGCTACACACGGCGAACGGTCAAACACCATTCGTTACGTTTGGTTTTGGTCTTGGTACTAGCTGGGCATCACGCCTTATCCAGAAATCGATTCTGAAGAACCGAATTGCAGGTCTAGGTAAGAACCGTAAAACAGCGGTATTCCCTAAACTGGTATTCGGCATCAAAGATGGCTTGAACCACAAATCAGAAGATCCAAACTACGACATCAAGCAACTTGCGCTTGAGTGTGCGTCTAAGCGTATGTACCCAGACATTCTTAACTACGACAAAGTAGTGGAAGTAACGGGTTCATTCAAAACCCCAATGGGTTGCCGTAGCTTCCTTGGTACTTACGAAGAAAACGGTGAGCTGATTCACGAAGGTCGTAACAACCTTGGCGTCGTGAGCTTGAACCTTCCTCGTATCGCTATCCGTGCAAACGGAAGCGAAGAGAAATTCTACGAGCTTCTAAATGACCGCCTACGTCTTGCTCGTAAAGCACTAGAGACACGTATCTCTCGCCTTGAAAACGTGAAAGCACGTGTGGCCCCAATCCTATACATGGAAGGCGCATGTGGTGTTCGCTTGAAAGCAGACGACTCAATCGCAGATATCTTCAAGAACGGTCGTGCGTCTATTTCTCTTGGTTACATCGGTGTACACGAGACAATTAACGCGCTATTCGGTACAGAAGCGCACGTTTATGATGACGCTGTTTTGCGTGAAAAAGCGGTCGCGATCATCAAGCATCTAAAAGATGCTGTGAATCAATGGGCTGACGAAACAGGTTATGGTTTCAGCTTATATGCAACGCCAAGTGAAAACCTATGTAGCCGTTTCTGCCGCATCGATGCGAAAGAGTTCGGCGTAATTGAAGGCGTAACAGACAAAGGTTACTACACCAACAGCTTCCACCTAGATGTTGAGAAGAAGGTGAACCCATACGACAAGATCGACTTTGAGATGCCTTACCCAGAAATCTCAAGCGGCGGCTTTATCTGTTACGGCGAGTTCCCGAACATGCAACGTAACGTTGAAGCACTAGAAAACGTATGGGACTACAGTTACACCCGAGTGCCTTACTACGGAACTAACACGCCAATTGATGAGTGTTACGAGTGTGGTTACAACGGTGAGTTTGACTGTACAAGTAAAGGCTTCACTTGCCCAAGCTGTGGCAACCATGATTCAACCAAAGTGTCAGTGACACGTCGTGTTTGTGGCTACCTAGGCAGCCCAGATGCACGCCCGTTTAACTTCGGTAAGCAAGAAGAAGTGAAGCGCCGAGTTAAACACCTGTAAGGTTAACTACCACTCGTTTTACACTTTGAAAATCAACTTTAAACAGGTTGATTTTCTCTTTCGCGATAACACAGAGACGCATTATGAATTACCACCAATACTATCCAATTGACGTTGTTAACGGACCGGGTACGCGCTGTACGCTGTTTGTGTCGGGTTGTGTGCATCAGTGCCGTGGCTGTTATAACCAGTCGACGCAACGTTTGGATTCTGGTGTACTTTTCACGCAAGAAGCGGAAGACAAAATCATCGCTGACTTAAACGACACGCGTATCAAACGCCGTGGCTTGTCGTTGTCGGGTGGAGATCCGCTTCACCCTGCTAATGTGCCTCATATTTTGAAGATAGTGAAAAGGGTGAGAGAGGAGTGCCCAGGTAAAGACATTTGGGTTTGGACTGGCTACACGCTGACGGAACTGAATGACGCGCAAAGGGAAGTGGTGCAATACATCGATGTTTTGATTGATGGTAAGTTTGAACAAGACAAGAAAGACCTCAATCTCGAATGGCGTGGCAGTTCAAACCAAATCATTCATCGATTTACGGACATCTAATCAAGCATTCTCCGCACATAAAAAGAGCTCACGCGTGCAGAACGGGTGAGCCCTTTTGGTGTGAGTTCGTTAATGTCTTTTTGGTTACGCTGTCACCGATTGGTCATCTTCAACCATATTATTTATCCAACGTTTAGATTGAATACGGTAAGTCGTCAGTACGCCTTTCACTAACTCTTCCGCGAGCAGAGACATCAAGACAAAATGCAAAGGCAGCCCTAACACCATGCCTGTGTAATAAGTAAGGGGGATGCCAATAGCCCACTGACCGAACGTGTCGATGAAAATGCTATAGCGAATATCAGCGCCACTCTTTAGTACGCCGCCAATCCCAACCATGTTAAACACCCTCAAAATCATACCTAGCGCCATGACTAAACATACGTTAAGTGCCATGTCTGCATCGGTTAACGGGCTCAGTACCAATAGGTGATGAATCATGGGCGAGCTCAACCACACTAGGAAAAACAGCAAGGTGGCTAAGATTGCGCTGGTTAACACATACCACCACGCCGTTTTCTCGACTCGGTCATAATGTTTTGCACCAATATCATTCCCAAGAAGAACGGATGCAGCGACCGCAAATCCCATAAAGGTTGAAATCAGTACCCCTTCAATCGGTGATAAGAATGAGATGATCGCCAGTTCTGAAACGCCCAATTGACCATAGATGATGCTGTAAACGATCAATCCACCAGTCCAAAGCGCATCGTGGACCAACATGGGTAAAGAAACCTTAAAGTACTTTTTTCGATACTGTTTTAAGCGGCCTTGTACCCAATCGAACTTAGTCGGAATTAGATAAGCATATCGTTTGTAGAAAAAATAAATCAAGACGGCGGTTTGGAAAAATCGAGAAACAAAACTACTTACGGCTGCACCAAATACGCCCCATTGAGGGAAACCAAATAAACCAAAAATCAAAACATAATTAAGCGCGACGTTAACGACAATGGCGGAGATACTAACGTTGGTTGCCAGTTTGGTTTGGCCCACGGAGCGCAATACCGCTTCAATCGGTACTACTATCGCCGTAGCAATGAGGCTAAAGCCCGTAACCACAAGATAATCACGTGCATAAGTGACGTATTCAGGATCGTCTGACATAAAAGAGACGATCTCTTCATCAAAAATCGCATAAAGAACGATAAACGGCAGCGTCACCAAAATGGAAATAAACCAAGATTGCGCCAACGTTCTGCGAATTCCGGCTAGGTTTCCTGAGCCGTAGTATTGAGAAGCAAGTACGGTAACTGCACCGCACAGGCCAAAGACAACCGCTAGGTTGAAGAAAAAGATACGATTTCCAACTCCAACTGCTGCCGTTGCAGATTCTCCGAGTAGGCTTACCATGAAAATATCCACGACGCCGAGCAAAGCAAAAAGCATGGAATGAAGTGAAACAGGTAGGCCAATCGTAATCAGCTTTTGCCAAAATGCTTTATCGATGTATTCGCGTGTTAAGAGCATCGCATTTCTCCTTAAAGATTAATGCGAGTAGTTTATCCTCATGATTTGGCGGTGTATTTTTCAAAGGAATCCAAAACCTTTGTAAAACTCTCTACTAACGCACATGTGAGCCAATAAATCATGGAAGATAAACAAGAACGCTACGCGATTTCAGAAAAAACTTATCAAGAGTTTATTGATCACAGTCGAGTATTAGCACTTGAGGAGAGAGGCATTGTGCAGTGCGGCATTGCCACTTGTCGTGACTTCTTCTCTGTTTATCGTAAAAACCAAAAGAAACACATGCTGCTCTATACGGTGCGTGGTAAAGGGTGGCTAGAGAGTGGGACTTATCGATACGATTTGGAACCGGGCTCGTTGATTACAGTACCCGCAGGTGTTGAAAACGGTTTTGGTATAGAAGAAGAACCTTGGCAGATCGCGTGGCTTTTTCTTGCTCCTGATAGAGAGTGGCCGATATTAGAATGTGATGTTCGCTATCAGCTTTCATCTACACCTGAAGTGATGTATGCATGTATCCAAACACTACTACGCAGCATTCACCTTCCAATCGATTATGGTGGTGCGGTAGGTGAGCATAGTGTGGCTCAGTTAGAGCTGATGTTAAACATGCCGCCCTCAGAGTCGATATCACGCAGCCAATTGAGGCTTCGGCGTGTATTTGACCTTGTCCAACGTCAGCTCCATAAGGATTGGAGCGTTGAGCAGGTAGCGGCTCTATATCCATGTTCGGAGCCTCATTTGCATCGACTGACTCAAAAGCAGTTTGGTCGAAGCCCAATGGCACATTTAACGCGTATGCGCATGGAATATGCTGCTAGGTTACTTCGTTCAACAGAATGGCCAATTCAGCATATTGGAGAAATAGTCGGATATCCGACCAGCGCTAACTTTAGTACACGTTTTAAAGCGTGGTCGACCATGACACCAAGAGAGTTTAGAAAAAACGGTAGAGTGGATTGGTACGACGAGGAGTGAATCGTTCTTTTTCTGAACGATAGAGCGCACAAAACTCACCGCAATCCAGAATTTTGTTCTCTAATTGATGAAATAAGTGAAAAATCATTTCGTCATTTTTTGCGATGGTGTTAACGTGAGGTTCGGTACTTGAATTTCAAAGGGTTATGACTTTCATGTTTTCTAATCTCCCAACTCCCGTATTAGATCCTATTTTATCTCTATCCGTTGCATACCGTAACGATGAACGTCCAAACAAGGTTGACCTTGGCATTGGCGTATACAAAAACAGCGCAGGCGAAACGCCGATTATGAAAGCCATTCAAATGGCGCAGGATGTCGTTGTTGAAACTCAAAAAACCAAGTCTTATGTTGGTCTTGCGGGTTGCGAAGAATTTAATAAAAGCATGATCGATTTGCTGCTGACGGGAACGTCTGCAATGGATCGTGTTGCAGCAATTCAAACGCCAGGTGCAAGTGGTGCGCTGCGTATGCTCGGTGATCTGATGAAGATCGCACAGCCAGATACGACGGTTTGGATTTCCAACCCAAGTTACGTAAACCACAAGCCAGTAATGGAAGCAGCAGGCCTTAAAGTTAAGTTCTACCACTATTTCTCTTCGGAAACGAAACAAGTAGACACCGCAAAAATGATGGATGATCTTGCGAAAGCTGGGCCTTCAGATGTGGTACTTCTTCATGGTTGTTGCCACAATCCAACTGGTGCGGATATTGACTTCTCTGCTTGGCAAGCCATTACAGAATTGTCGCAGAAGAACGGTTTCATCCCATTTGTGGACATTGCCTACCAAGGCTTCGGTGATGGCCTAGAAGAAGACGCAAAAGGTCTTCGTTTTATGGCAGATAACGTTGAAGAGATGTTGATTACTACTTCATGTTCGAAGAACTTTGGTTTGTACCGTGAACGAACTGGTGCAGCGATTGTGGTTGGTAAGAACATGCATGATGTAACCAATGCAAAAGGTAAACTCCTCACTCTAGCTCGCTCGACTTACACGATGCCACCCGACCATGGTGCAGCTTTAGTCAAGACCATTCTGCAAGATGACAAGCTCACTTCCGTTTGGAAGCAAGAATTGAGTGAAATGCAACATCGTTTGGTTAGCCTTCGTCAAAGTTTGTGTAACGAGTTGAGAAACAACCATAATACAGATCAATTTGATTTCATTGAGGGTCACAAAGGCATGTTTACTGTGCTAGGCTTTAGTGGAAACCAAATGGCGCAACTGCGTGAAGATTATGGCATTTATGGTGTTGGCGATGGTCGAATTAACATTGCCGGACTTACCGAAACTCATATTCCATACGTAGCGGACGCAATTAAGAAAGTATCTCAAGCTTAATTGGAGTGTGGATGAAAAACTGGAAACTGATTCTGCCGCTTATGATGAGCGGCAGTTTAATTGCTTGTACGTCAACTCAAACGACGCAGGAACCTGTTGAGCCAGAGTCGCCAAAGGTCGAAGAGCCCGTTAAAGTCGAGCCAGAAGTGAAACCTGATGTAGATCCAAAGCCAGAGGTGGAGCCCAAACCAGAAGCGAAACCTGAGAAAAAGCCGGAACCAAAGCCTAAGAAGCCAGTCAAGGTCACAAAAACACCCGATGGCATGTTAATTCTTGGTTCTGAAGAATGGGTTTATGTTCCTGAAATTGACCAGACTTTCAAGGCTAGAGTCGATACAGGTGCGACAACATCATCAATTAGTGCGACTGACATTGTTCCGTTTGAGCGTGATGGTAAAGACTGGGTTAAATTTAAGATAGATTTAGGTGACAAAGACACCAAAGAATTTAAAGTACCCGTTGAGCGCTGGGCTAAAGTTAAGCAGTCTTCGTCAGAAGAGGTGGATAAACGAGCGGTGGTAAAAGCCTACATTACCGTTGGGGATCACAAAGAAAAGACAGAGTTTACGTTAGCGGATCGCGGACATATGACGTTTCCAATTTTGCTTGGTCGAAGCTTTTTTAGAGATATCGCCGTTGTAGATGTATCGAAAAAATATGTGCAAGATAAACCTAAAAAAACCGCTAAAAACTGATGTATTACAGCTAGTTTCTGCTACAAGCTAATAATTCGTGATTAACAAAAAATGGCCTCCAAAATTGGAGGCCATTTTTATTGAATCATATGCTTGCTTGTGATGCCCTGGTAGTCATAGTCATGTCCACTAAAATGCAAAACGAGCAGACATTACAATTTGCTGGCCATAGACACCATTATTTTTGAAATCTGCACCAAGCGATAGTTGCTGAGTAGAGTGGAATCGTGCGCCCAGATTGTAAATGGTGTTCGAATCGTCATTATCTATGATTTGGCCGATACGGCCATGTAGCTCAACATTTTGCATAAACCAAATACGAGTGCCAATATTCACTTCCGTGCGCCATTCGTCGCCGACTTTATCACTGCCGTTCTCTTTAATGTTGTGTACCAACATTTGGCCATAAATATCTGCAAATTGGCCTGCTGGCCCATTAAAGCCTATACCACCAGCAATGTCCCAGTCTCCGCTGAATTCACTGTCTGCGCGAGCAATGAAATGGGTATTCTCTGTAAAGTAGGTATTGAACTCGCCACCAAATGTACCAGGGCTAGTGCCCATGCGAAATTCCATCGTGTTGTAGTTGAAATTATTTGCATGTGCGGAAAGTGGCAAAATAGCACACAAACCAAAGGCTGCAACCTTTAGAGCTTTACCTAGCATGGTGTCTCCGGGCAAGATGATTAAAATGAACAAAAAAATGGTCTGCAAAAAGCAGACCAAGATTGATAAAGCTATCATTTTAAGTGCTTGCCGTCACTATTTAGCTGTAATCGTCACTACATCATGTTGATATGCACAGCAATCGGGGTTTGTTTTACATGACTACGAGTTGTTCGACTTCAATCTCTGGTTTGTTCCCGCCTTCAAATTCGCCAAACAGACGGACTTTAGTCGTGTGATCAATCGGAGTATTTAGCTGAATATCGTCATCGAGTTCGACCATCACTTCACCGGAACCATCGCTAAAGACAAACTTATCCGCGCGAACTTGACGCAATAAGTTACCTTCAACGACCACATCTTTTTCAGTAAACATATTGGAGTCGTTTAGCAAGGCATCCAATTTTTCCACAGTGACAGGACCGTTAAACTGCAAGTTTGATTGGTTTTGAGCGTTATCTTTCGCGAACGCGATAGAAGGAGCAATAGCTAAGGCGGCGATTGTTGCGATAATTGTATTCTTTTTCATGTTACATCCTCATCGGTTTGTTTTGATGGGGTCATTAAAACAGGGCTTGTTTGAACCAATGATGATTTCAACATTCATATTCTATTCATTTGCTTGAGTAAGTGGGGACGATGACGTTATGATTGTTCATCTTCCTCTATTCCTTACGAATGTTCATGAAATCAGCGATCCCATCTTTAATGGTTCAAGGCACCACTTCGGATGCCGGAAAAAGTGTCCTTGTGGCAGGTTTATGCCGTGTATTAGCAAGAAAAGGGATAAATGTTGCCCCATTTAAGCCACAAAACATGGCACTAAATAGTGCGGTAACCAAAGATGGCGGTGAAATAGGTCGAGCACAGGCCGTTCAGGCACAGGCGTGTAATATTGAGCCAACCGTACATATGAATCCGGTTTTGATTAAACCTAACAGTGATACAGGTGCTCAGATCATTTTGCAGGGTAAGGCGATTTCCAATATGGATGCGGCTGGCTTTCATGATTACAAGAAAGTGGCGATGGACACGGTGTTAGATTCCTTCTCTCGTCTGACTCAAGAATTTGATTCGATCATTATCGAGGGCGCGGGGAGTCCTGCTGAAATCAATTTACGAGAAGGCGATATTGCAAACATGGGTTTTGCTGAGGCCGCTGATGTACCAGTGATCATTGTCGCTGATATTGATCGTGGTGGAGTGTTTGCACATTTGTACGGAACACTTGCGTTACTTTCTGAATCTGAACAAGCGCGAGTAAAAGGATTTGTTATCAACCGTTTTCGAGGTGATATTCGTTTATTGCAATCGGGCCTCGATTGGCTAGAAGAAAAAACAGGTAAACCTGTACTTGGTGTACTTCCTTTTCTTCATGGTTTGAATTTAGAAGCAGAAGACGCGATCACTGCACAGCAAGAGTTGCACTCTGAGGTAAAACTGAATGTTGTTGTGCCTGTTTTAACCCGGATTAGTAATCATACTGATTTTGATGTGCTGCGATTGAATCCAGACATCAATCTACGTTATGTAGGTAAAGGCGAAAAAATAGATAAAGCCGACCTGGTTATTTTGCCTGGGACCAAATCGGTCAGAGACGATCTGGATTATCTAAGAAGCCAGGGGTGGGATAAAGATATCTTGCGTCATATTCGTCTTGGTGGAAAAGTGATTGGTATCTGTGGCGGCTACCAGATGCTTGGAAACTTGATTGATGATCCAAACGGCGTCGAAGGCCAACCAGGTCAAAGCGAAGGACTTGGCTTGCTTGATATCACTACGACGCTAACTAACAGCAAACAGCTTACAAACACACAAGCACAGCTTTCTCTTAACGGCAAAACAGCCAATGTAAAGGGTTATGAAATCCACGTAGGGCGAAGTGAAGTACGGGGCCTGCAACCTCTTACATTTAGTTCCGGTGAAGCGGAGGGGGCGATCAGCGAGTGTGGCCAAATCATGGGAACCTACCTTCACGGGTTCTTTGACGAGGCAGATGTCTTAAGCCTGGTATCAGAATGGGTAAACGGCACCCAAATCAAACAACAAGACTTTGAAGAGTTAAAGGAGCAAGGCATTAATCGCATCGCAGATGCGATAGAACAACATATGCGCCTTGATTTTTTGTTTAAATAGCACATTAACTGATTGAACTTTATATTCAAATAACCTGTTCTTTCGCTTGCCTTGTATTGGAGTATCTCTATGAAAGCATGGAAACAGCATGCTTGCCTTGCGGCAGTATTAAGCATTTCATTTTCAGCAAATGCAGCAACGAACCTAAAAGTGTATGCAGCCTCTTCTATGACGAATGCGATTAACGAGGTCGCGCAAAACTTTGAAGAAAAGTATGACGTTTCTATCACTCCCGTTTATGGTGGTTCTTCTTCTATCGCTCGACAAATTATCAATGGCGCACCAGCGGATGTATTCATTTCTGCGAACACGAAATGGATGGATTATTTGGTCGATAAAGAGGTCATTTATCGTGACAATGTCACAAATCTAGTGCGCAATAGCTTAGTGTTGATTGCGCCTCAGTCTTCAGAATTAACCTCATTTAACTTTTCTGATGCAAAGGCATGGGAGAAGGCATTGCATGGAAATCGTCTTGCTTTAGGCAATCCGACGTCAGTACCTGCTGGTATGTACGCGAAAGAGTCATTGACTACACTGGGTGTATGGAAAGCGGTTCAAACTCACGTCGCACCAGCAAAGAATGTGCGCTTAGCTTTGGCGTTGGTTGAACGTGGAGAAGCGCCTTTAGGTGTGGTCTACAAAACCGATGCTCAGTTAACTGATAAAGTCAAAATTGTCGGCGAATTTGCGAGTGATACGCATGCGGCTATTGTTTACCCGGCTGCAATTGTGAATGATTCTACTGAGTCGGAGCAGTTCTTCCAGTACCTAAAATCGGACGAAGCCGCACGCGTTTTTGCTCAATATGGCTTTCAGCAATAAACCGGCCTTCAATTATAGGAACGAAGCGTGACAGAACTGGAATACCAAGCCTTAATGTTAAGCCTCAAAGTAGGCTCGTATGCAGTACTTTGGCTGATTCCTCTCGGCGTTTTTCTTGCTTGGCTACTTTCTCGAAAAACGTTCTTTGGTAAATCGATTCTCGATAGCTTAATTCATTTACCACTGGTATTGCCGCCAGTGGTAATCGGCTATTTGTTGTTGATTTCTTTAGGACGACAAGGGTTCCTTGGAAAGTGGCTCTATGAAAACTTAGGGGTAGTCTTTAGCTTTAATTGGAAAGGGGCAGTCGTCGCTTGTATTGTCGTGGCTTTGCCTTTGATGGTTCGTTCAGTACGCTTAAGCTTAGATAGCGTCGACCCTAAATTGGAGCACGCAGCCTCTACGTTAGGCGCTTCTCCTTTAAAAGTGTTTCTCACCGTCACGTTACCACTGACCATTCCCGGAATTATTACGGGCACGATGCTGTCATTTGCTCGTAGTCTTGGCGAATTCGGGGCGACGATCAGTTTCGTCTCTAACATTCCGGGTGAGACCCAAACGATTCCGCTGGCAATGTACAACTTTATTGAAACGCCAGGTGCAGAAATGCAGGCGGCTCGTCTGTGTATCATTTCTATCGCGTTAGCCTTGTCTACATTAATGATCTCTGAATGGCTAAATCGTAAAGCGGCAAGCAGATTGGGTGCGAAACAATGACGATTAAAGTCCAATTTAAACAAATGCTTGGTGAGACTGACTTCGACATCAAACTTAAGTTACCCTGTAACGGAATTAGTGCCTTGTTTGGACGATCTGGTGCAGGTAAAACGACGTTGATTAACATCATCAGCGGATTGGTCACTCCAAGGCAAGGGTATGTTGCGGTTGGTGAGCATGTTTTGTTTGACAGTGAACAGGGAATCAACCTACCAACGCACAAGCGTGGTATTGGTTATGTGTTTCAGGATTCACGTTTGTTTCCTCACTATTCGGTTCAAGGCAATTTGTTATATGGCGTTAAAGAAAAAGATGACGAGTATTTTGATGCAGTCACCGAACTCTTGTCTATCAAACCGTTACTAAAGCGCTTTCCGGTATCACTTTCTGGTGGTGAAAAGCAACGTGTTGCGATTGCGCGCGCATTGCTATCTAAGCCCAATTTGCTTTTGATGGATGAGCCACTTGCCTCACTCGATATGCCAAGAAAGCGTGAGGTAATGCCTTTTCTCGAGGAGTTGTCGGAGAAGGTAAATATCCCTATTATCTATGTCACACACAGTCTCCAGGAAATTTTAAGGCTTGCTCAGCACCTTGCAATTATTGACCAAGGTAAAATTTCGAGTTCAGGTAAGCTTGAGGAAGTGTGGGCTTCTCATGCTATGCGTCCATGGCAATCTTTCTCAGATCAAAGCAGCTTATTTGAAGGCCGGATTGCTGAACATCATGAACGTTATGCACTGACTTGTATCAACCTTGCACCTAATGTATTCCTGTGGGTGCAAAAGATTGACGGAACACCAGACACGCCAATACGCTTGCAAGTGCGTGCCAATGACGTTTCTATCACGCTCGAGCAGCCCAAGGCGACGTCGATTCGAAATATTCTGCCTGCTATTGTCGATTCCATCGAAGTGTTTAACGCAGCCGATGACAAACAGAGTATTAATGTATCACTCAAGCTAGACGAGAAATGTTATTTGTGGGCAACGATCACACCGTGGGCCCTTGACGATCTCAACCTAAAAGTTGGTAGCCGTGTTTTTGCGCAAATTAAAGGTGTCAGTGTGACACAAAAAGATATGGCACTAGCGCCTCATTAACCGTTTAGACTGATTTACGCATCATGATCAAAAAAGGCCGCAAAGTGCGGCCTTTTTTACTAGAAGAATGTCGGAATTACTTCGCGAATACTTCTTTGAATTCACGCTTAAGAAGTGGGTCACGGCGTGCTTTCTTCAGTTGCTTAACCATGTCTTTCACGCAGTTGTGAAGCACATTATCAAGTAGTTGAGCACGGTATTCTTCTTTATCTTCATCTGTCATGTTTTCTGGCAGATTAAGAGTCGGAAACTCTTCCATCACATTAATACCAGCGAATGCTTGGCCTACAGAAACTAGAGCATGAAACTGTTCAAAGTTGTCTAGAATGTTCTGTGCACTTGCTGGCATTTCGTCCCATGATTCACGTACCGCTTCTTCAGACACTTCATGGATAGAGGTAACCATTTCGAACATTTGCTCTGGAACTTCGTCAAATTCGATAACTTTACGTAGCTCTGGAGAAATGCTGGCTAGATCGATTTTTTTGCTTTCGCTGTTAGTTGCTTCTGACATGGTGTGTCTCTCATTACAAAAAGGCGGGAATATTAATACCAAATGCATCAAATAGCTATACCCATTAACCCGCAAGATGACCAAAGTGAATGAGTTTGTTGAACTTCTGCTCACAGGCCATGATTAGATAGGGTAACGTCCAGTCTAACTGCTTTATGCAATGGATTCCGTGATATTCAAACAAAAATATAGCACTTAATTATGAGTCAAATGCAACAACTCTATGAGTATGGTATATGTTTAATAAAGACATAATTAAAAATGGAACGCGTTATGCAACCGACAGGGACATCGATGCGAATCCTTCTGGTTGACGATGTTCAGCTAGACAGGATGCAGTTGGCTATTCGTCTAAAGCAACTTGGACATATTGTAAAAGCCGTAGGTAGTGGACTAGAGGCGTTAAATACCTACGAGAGTTTTGATCCGGAACTGGTGTTACTCGATATATCAATGCCAGATATGAACGGTTTTGAAGTCTCTCTTCATATAAGAGAAACGTTTCCGGATTGGATCCCAATTATTTTCTTGAGTAGTCACGAAGAGCCAGAAATGATTGCTAAAGCCATAGATGCGGGCGGTGATGACTATTTAATTAAGCCGGTAGATAAACTGGTACTGAACTCTAAACTTATCGCAATGCAGCGTATTGCTCATATGAGACGAGAGCTTAAGCAAGCGACAGCTCAATTGGAGCAGGTTAATCAACTTTTGACTCAGCAAGCGAATGAAGATGGCCTAACCAAACTCTATAACCGCCGTTATATCGACCATAAGTTGGAATCGATGGTTGCATGGCATGGCCGTCACAACATGCCAATGGCTTTGATTCTATTGGACGTCGATTTTTTTAAACCGTTTAATGATAACTACGGTCATATTGAAGGCGACCGTTGCTTACAAGCGATTGCGAATCAACTAAAGGCGACGTTTTGTCGCTCTGGGGAATATGTAGGTCGATATGGTGGAGAAGAGTTTGTCGTGTTGCTAGGGTGTACCGACACTCAAACAGCAGAAAGAGAAGCCGAGCGTATACAAGAGGCTATGTATTTTCTCGATTACCCACATGAGTATTCTAGTGTGTCAAATAGAGTGACAGTGTCACAGGGTGTTTTTGTTTTTCAACCGACAGGGAAAGAAGTGCAATCAGACTTGTATGCAACCGTTGATAAAGCACTATATACCTCGAAGTCTTTGGGAAGAAACACACATACTGTAGTTAATTCTTTTTAAAAACAAAATCTTATGAATGCTATTCTTTTTGTTGCGTTGTCACTTTTGGTGGTTATTTTAAAGCTAACTCAAAGTAAGATAGGCAAACAGTGCGAACGGAATGTCGCAATCGGGCGTATACCTTATACCTTTGATTAGATAGATAACATCGGGATAGTGGCAACGATGAGTGCAGTTATTATGCTGATGGGGAAGTTCGGTTTTGTTGTAAACCCGGACAAGCTTGTTAACTTTCACGATTGGTGAGGGTCTAACGAAGCTTTATGCAGTTACGTCCGGCCTTTTTCGCTTTGTAAAGTGCTTCGTCCGCTAATTTAATGACGTCCAGAGGAGCTTGCCCACTCCGGCTATCAGCAACTCCGAAACTTGCGGTAACAAAAACCGACTTTCTTTTCGAGCTGTTGCTACCACGACGTTTTTGTCCTTGTTTATGGTTCTCAGGGCGAGATTCTTCATCGCGTAATATCATCTCGTATTCTGCAATCGATTTGCGAGCTTCTTCCAAAAAGTTCTTACATTCGTCAGCGTATTTGCCTTTAAAAACGATGGTAAATTCTTCTCCGCCAAATCGATAAACTTTTGCGCCGCCTGGGGTTTTAGTGAGGCGCGAAGCGACCATTTTTAGAACGTCATCACCAGTATCGTGACCGTAGGTGTCGTTAAACTTTTTAAAATGGTCAACATCAAGCATTGCGATCGTGAACTTCTTACCCATGTGTTTTAGATCGAGATCAAGTGCACGTCTGCTCGGAATCAGCGTTAGGCTATCGGTGAAAGCCAGTTGATGGCTAGCGGAAGCGGCATAAATAATGATAAGCAGCCCTGTTAGCGTAAACATGGTGCTTGATATGTACTGCACATCAAAGGAAATGAACGTCGCAGACGCCAATACCATGGCAGAGTAGGTCATCGCATGGATAATTTCATTCTTCTTTAAAACAAGGATTCCAAGAAAACAGACAATACCCACGCAATATAAAACAAGAATTAAAGGCAGTTTAGAGACCGTAGGTACAATAAATAAAATACCGCTTGTCCATTGTTCAAACCCTCCTTCAACGTAATATGCTAGCGTTAGATAAGACCAAAGAACGAACATTGCTAACATCAAGATGTAAGTCAACATGGCTCTAGAGTCAAAACCTTCTTTACTAAACAAAAATACCGTAAGAAACGAGACAGGAAGTAACGTGGCTAAAATGGTTAGCTCAAGTAAAGCGGTACCACTTTGAAGAGGGACTTGTAGGCGGTGCTGTATCACGAAGTAGGCTAGCAACATTGCCAAGCACACCATGGACTCTCTGCCTTGCTTAAATGAATAACAAAGGAGTAGCGCACAACCTAATAGTATGTACGGCAAGTTTGCGGCAATGCCCCAGTTTGCCTGAGTCATCTGAATAATGCTGTCCATGCCCGAACTCACTATGCCCAGTAGCAAAAAAGGGAATAAGAATCTGAAGCCTGATGAAGTCATTGACGATGAGGACATCTATTACAAACTGCCTGAAAATAGTTGACTATATAATTGGTTAGGTAAATCGTTTTATCAATATGGATATTTATCCGTTATTGAATTTCGAACTTTGAGAATTAGCAAGAATACGTCTATTTGTTCCTTTTCCCAAGTATTTTGGAAGACATTACGGCAAAAAGAGAGAGATTGATTAAATTAAGAGCAATCAATAAGTTGTTATAAACAAGTCGTTGCTATACTCATTTCATAGGAAAAAGGAGATTTACAGATGCAGATAAGCTCAGATGTGCACAACTACATGGAAACATTAGTAGGCCAGGTTCTCAGTTTGCCCGAATTTTTAGAACAGTATGACAACGAACAGTTAGCCGATATTGCTTGCCTTGCGCTTATCCAGCTCAAGCCTGTCTATATCCGTCATGATATTGATTTTTTGTCTTCACTTTCTGAACAAAAATTAAGCCAGTTTAAGCAAAGCGCGGATATAGCGGTGAAAAACGCCGCAGAAATGGTGAAAGAAGACAGGCGTAAGAACCGAGAGTATGATGTGCCTGTAATTTTTTCCCATACTAGTTATGATGATGACAAAGAGTTGGATTGGTATGAAAAACCGATCCTTAACGTTAATATTAAGTAAGAGTCGCTCAGTTGACTAGTGAGCTGACCCAAGGAGGAATCGTGGGATTTTTTTCGCGTTTGTTTGGTGGTAGTGAGAAAACGGTTGAAGCCAAAAATATCGAACCAGTTGAGTATAAAGGTTTCCTTATTTACCCAGAGAGCCTTTCAGAGGGCGGACAATATCGCATCGCTGGTCGAATAGAAAAGCATGACAATGATGAAGTGAAAACACATCGGTTTATTCGCTCCGATTTGCTTGGCTCAGAGCAAGATGCCAATGACCTTATGTTGAAGAAATCTCAAATGTTTATTGATCAAATGGGCGATAAAATCTTCGACTAGCAATTTACTGCAATTTGATTCCAGTCATCTTAAAAAGAGCCATTAGTGTATATGCTAGTGGCTCTTTCTTTTTAACGCTTAAATCTCTGTTAAGTCAGTATTTAATCGTTACCTGGTTAGACCTCAGTCTAGTACGGTGTTGCGTTGTTATTTTTCGTGTACAGAGCGACAATAATTCATTACTTAGCGTTATATGTAATGAAATTTAGTATTTAAATTACAAAACACTTGAAGTAATGAGACGCGTTCGATACAAACAGAATAATAACAGGGCTGTTAGTCAAGGTGTTATTGTGCAAATGGGTGTCCCCAAACATCATCTTTCGTTTGCAATTGTCTTGCGTGGTAAACAGATAGAAATAAAAAAGAATTAGAGTAGAGCGACGCTCTGTTTTGGGACTAATTTATTGATATGTATACAAGGAGTATGCGTTTTGCAAATCGGTGTACCTAAAGAGATACTCGCGGGTGAATCGCGAGTGGCTGCATCGCCGAAGTCGGTTGAGCAGTTAATAAAATTGGGATTCGATGTCGCGATTGAATCCCAAGCGGGGGTGCTAGCGAGTTTCGATGATGCCGCTTATGAAGCAGCTGGTGCGAAAATCGTTTCTAGTGAAGAAGTTTGGGCATCTGGCCTTATTTTAAAAGTTAATGCGCCAATTGTGGATGATGAGCAAGGCATTGACGAAATTGCGTTACTGCAAGATGGAGCAACACTGGTTAGCTTTATTTGGCCGGCTCAAAATGCTGAGTTGATGGAACAACTTTCCAGTAAGAACATTAACGTTCTTGCCATGGATTCCGTTCCTCGTATCTCACGTGCACAAGCCTTAGACGCGCTATCTTCGATGGCTAATATCGCTGGTTATCGTGCAGTGGTTGAGGCAGCTCATGAGTTTGGTCGTTTCTTTACAGGTCAAATTACGGCTGCCGGTAAAGTACCTCCAGCGAAAGTATTGGTTGCGGGTGCTGGCGTCGCTGGCTTGGCGGCTATCGGTGCTGCAGGTAGCTTAGGTGCCATTGTCCGTGCGTTTGACGTCCGCCCAGAAGTAAAAGAGCAAGTTGAATCGATGGGCGCTGAGTTCCTGACCGTTGACTTTCAAGAAGAGTCAGGCTCTGGGGATGGCTACGCAAAAGAAATGTCTGATGACTTCAACAAAAAAGCGGCAGAGTTATACGCAGAGCAAGCTAAAGATGTTGATATCATTATTACGACCGCGCTCATCCCTGGTAAACCTGCGCCGAAGTTGATCACCAAAGAAATGGTCGACAGCATGAAAGCGGGCAGTGTAATTGTTGACTTGGCAGCCGCTAATGGCGGTAACTGTGAATATACAGTGAAAGACCAAGTTATCATGACGGATAACGGGGTAAAAATTGTTGGTTACACTGACATGGTTGGTCGTTTGCCTACACAATCTTCTCAGCTTTACGCGACAAACCTTGTTAACCTTCTAAAACTGCTGTGTAAAGAGAAAGATGGCAACATCAATATTGATTTTGAAGATGTTGTTATCCGTGGCGTTACCGTGGTGAAAGAAGGTGAAGTTACTTGGCCAGCGCCACCAATTCAGGTTTCAGCTCAGCCGCAAGTGAAACAAGAACAGCCTGTGAAGCCAGAGCCTAAAGTAGAAGAACCTACGTCTCCAACGAAGAAAATTATTGGTGTGGCAGCGGCTGTTGGAGCCTTTGCTTGGGTTGCTTCTGTTGCTCCAGCGGCGTTTCTCTCTCACTTTACTGTATTTGTTCTAGCGTGTGTTGTCGGATACTACGTAGTATGGAATGTTACCCATGCACTTCATACTCCACTAATGTCAGTAACGAATGCTATCTCTGGCATTATTGTCGTTGGTGCATTACTGCAAATTGGACAAGGTAATGGCGTCGTTTCATTCCTATCTTTTATTGCTGTATTGATCGCGAGTATCAATATCTTCGGTGGTTTCACCGTCACCAAGCGTATGCTTGAAATGTTCCGCAAAGATAAATAGGAGTCACAATGTCTGCAGGATTAGTACAAGCAGCTTACATTGTTGCTGCATTATTTTTCATCATGAGTTTGGCGGGGCTTTCAAAGCAAGAGTCTGCTCGTAATGGTAACTACTACGGTATCGCTGGTATGACGATCGCGCTGATAGCGACGATCTTTAGCCCAGATGCGCAAGGTTTTGGTTGGATCATTATCGCGATGGCGATAGGTGGTGCGATCGGTATTTTCTATGCGAAGAAAGTAGAAATGACCGAGATGCCAGAACTGGTTGCGATTCTACACAGCTTTGTAGGTTTAGCTGCGGTTTTAGTTGGCTACAACAGCTACCTAGATGCGCCAGAAGCAGCAACACATGCTGAGCATGTTATCCACCTTGTAGAAGTATTCTTGGGTGTGTTCATCGGTGCCGTAACTTTCACCGGCTCAATTGTCGCATTTGGTAAGCTGCGTGGTGTGATTTCTTCGTCGCCACTTAACCTGCCTCATAAGCACAAAATGAACCTCGCAGCGGTTGTTATTTCTACGCTTCTTATGATCTACTTCGTAAAAGCAGATGGCAGCATGTTCGCTCTTATTGTGATGACTTTGATCGCGTTCGCATTCGGCTACCATTTAGTCGCTTCAATCGGTGGTGCTGATATGCCAGTTGTTGTCTCTATGTTGAACTCATACTCAGGTTGGGCAGCAGCGGCAGCAGGTTTCATGCTAGCAAATGATCTATTGATTGTAACAGGTGCTTTGGTAGGTTCATCAGGTGCGATTCTTTCTTACATCATGTGTAAAGCAATGAACCGTTCGTTTATCAGTGTTATTGCCGGTGGTTTTGGTCAAGAGATAGTGATTTCAGGTGACGAAGAGCAGGGCGAATATCGTGAAACAACGGCTGAAGAAGTTGCAGAGATGTTGAAGAACTCAAAATCAGTAATCATCACTCCAGGATATGGCATGGCAGTAGCTCAGGCACAATACCCTGTTCATGAAATTACTGATGTACTTCGTTCACAAGGTATTGAAGTTCGCTTTGGGATTCACCCAGTAGCGGGTCGTCTACCGGGGCATATGAATGTGTTACTCGCTGAAGCAAAAGTACCGTATGATATCGTTCTTGAAATGGATGAAATCAATGATGACTTTGCTGAAACCGATACCGTATTGGTTATCGGTGCTAACGATACGGTCAACCCAGCCGCACTGGAAGATCCGAACAGCCCAATCGCTGGTATGCCCGTATTGGAGGTATGGAATGCGAAAAACGTAGTGGTATTCAAGCGCTCAATGAATACGGGTTACGCAGGGGTACAGAACCCACTGTTCTTCAAAGAAAATACATCAATGCTATTTGGTGATGCGAAAGAAAGTGTTGAGTCTATTTTTAAAGCACTTTAACCATTCTTGATTTAAAACTATACAGGGTCAGCAATCGCTGGCCCTTTTTTGTTCCGTTTCAATGTTATAGTAATGCAAATCCTTCTGTTAGCTGATGTCAATTGCTTGTAGATTGATGTATAGTTTTGGCTAATGTAACAAGTGACGGTAACAGTTTGATTAAAAAGTTTTTGCTCGGTTTTGCAACTGTATTGCCGCTTTTTTCGGCACCTGCATTTTCCGATTCACTACCAGAAAGAATAGATACGTTTACAGAGCTATTTAACTATGAAGTAGCTCTTAAGTCGTACGATATTCGTATTCTGCAATCAAATTATCCTACCAAGTTACTTGCGCCAGATTCGCTTCTGCCGCAAACGTCTGACTATCCGTTAAAAGATATCCAACAGCTTTACAGCTTGGCGAATACTTGTCGTGGCAAATTACCATTAAGTCCTTTAATTACTGAGCCTTTAGTATTTACAAGAGCGATTTGTAAAGGGACGCAGCTGACACCTCGTTGGTTCTCGCGTAGTGGTCTCATTCACCCTGGTGGTGGGACGTACGCGGCACGTTATGTGGATAAGTATCCAGAACTCAAACCCAAACTATCTCAGTACATGCATATAAAAGAGCGTGATAACGAGGAAGGGGATGAGTTGCTAGAAAGCTTGAAAAACATGGATGACGACGCCATTAATGCTTTGATTGCAGGCGCGAGCATGTTTATTGAAGGTAATGAACTTTGGCTAAGACGTGGTGACCGTTACTTTGTTTTCGAGAAAGATATCTGGCAAGAGAACGTAGCGAATGCGGGTCTGTCATACGCTCTAGCCTCTCAAAGCAAAAGTTGCTTTGTTAAACGAGGCAATATTTGTTGGGATGTAGAAGATCACTCGCAAGTTTTGCGGATCAGTATGATCATACTGGTAATCGCCAATATTCTTTTGGTGATTGGTTGGGCGGTGTACCGTTGGAATAGCAAGCGAGAAGAACTACGTAGTAGAATGCTCGTGTTGCAAATTTTAACGCATGAGCTCAGAACACCGATTGCATCCCTGTCACTAACGGTTGAGGGCTTTCGTCGAGAGTTCGAGCATTTGCCTGAAAGTGTGTATGACGAATTCCGCAGATTGTGTGAAGATACGCGCCGCCTGCGTCAATTGGCAGAAGCGAGTAAAGATTATTTGCAATCTGATAACCAAATGCTTGCAACAGACTGGGTACCATCCGTTGCAGATTGGTTAGAATTTAAGATCGAAGAAGAATTTGATAGTGCCGTGCTTTTTAACATCAATGAAGATGTGGCTGCTAAAGTTAATGTGTACTGGTTAGGAACTTGTATCGATAACTTGCTTCGTAATGCGCTTAAGTACGGTGTCGCACCGGTTGAATTGGATGTCTCAACTAGTGAAGAAAAAATAGTATTCCAAGTCCGAGATGCAGGAGGCCTAACGGCTAAAGATTGGGCAAATTTGAAGAAACCGTTCGTAAGTAAGAGCGGGTTAGGACTTGGATTAACAATCGTTGAATCTATGGTAGGCCGCATGGGCGGAAAAATGTCCTTAATGGGACCACCTACAACTTTTATATTGGAGATACCTTGTGAAACAGACACTGCTTCTCGTTGAGGACGATAAAAACTTGGCTGACGGCCTGTTAGTAAGCCTGGAACAAGCAGGATATGAGTGTTTACATGTGGAGCGTATTGCAGACGTAGAGCCACAATGGAAAAAAGCTGACTTGGTAATTCTCGATCGCCAACTCCCAGATGGTGACTCTGTACAATGTCTCCCAGAATGGAAACAGATTAAAGACGTACCAGTTATCTTGTTAACGGCACTTGTTACCGTAAAAGATAAAGTTGCAGGCCTTGATTCCGGCGCGAACGACTACTTAACAAAGCCTTTTGCTGAGGCGGAGCTTTTTGCGAGAATCCGTGCACAGCTACGAGCACCGGATTCAGCAGAACAAAGCAACGCTGATAAAGTGATTACAAAAGACTTAGAGATTGACCGCTCGACTCGTGAAGTGACTTATAAAGACGAGCTAATTACGCTTACTCGAACAGAGTTTGATTTGCTGCTATTTTTGGCGTCAAACTTAGGTCGCGTGTTTACTCGTGATGAGCTACTTGACCACGTTTGGGGTTACAATCACTTCCCGACAACACGTACGGTTGATACACATGTACTACAGCTTCGTCAAAAACTGCCAGGACTGGAAATTGAAACACTTCGTGGTGTTGGCTACAAGATGAAAGCATAAGTCGTAATGAAAATACTACTCCCTGTAGTTGTCTCATTAGCGTTAGTGAAACCAGTCCATGCGATGGACTGGTTTCAAACTAACACGCCTTTAACACAGGCACATCAACACTTACTTGAAGATGATCTTGCGGGTATGTTCAACTCTCTTGTTGAACTCTGGCAAACGGAACCAAGTAAAGATTTGACTCCTCACCTTAATGATCTTCTTGGTCAGTCACTATCTAAAAACTGTGGCAAGGCTCTCACTGGTGTAACGCTGCCTGATTGGATAAGTGGTGTGAACGTTATTCGTCAGACTATTCAAAGCCCTGGGCGAGATACATTTAGATTGGTGATCAAGCTAAGAGCTACAACTGACATCGAAAATATTTCATTTAATCGATGGGTGGATGATTCTATATCCGCGGACAGTTCATTCAGCTATGAACAACAGCCGAACGGGACAGAACTTGCCAACGAGCGTAGTTACTCGAAACGCTATAACTTAACAGGCAAGCTTGAAGCTGGTTTATATCACTTAACCGTTGTTTCTACTGATAAACAAGAGTATCGAACTTGGGTAATACTTGGAGATTCA
Source organism: Vibrio sp. 2092 (assembly GCF_033339635.1). Classification (NCBI taxonomy): domain Bacteria; kingdom Pseudomonadati; phylum Pseudomonadota; class Gammaproteobacteria; order Vibrionales; family Vibrionaceae; genus Vibrio; species Vibrio sp. 2092. The sequence continues at coordinate 144,125 of NZ_JAWOUY010000008.1, forward strand.
AACTCTTCTCAATATGTTCGTTGGACATCTAAAGAGAATTGGAAAGTAGAAAAGAGCGCACTTCGTAATCCCCATTGTCCATTACCGCAACTTGAAGTTGGTTTGTATGACTACATTGATGGCCAGTACGAGCAAATGTGGAAAAAGACTTATGAGTCTAACTATCCAAATTCATTGGAGCTAGCGGGTGTCCCAAACGATAGATACGTATTGGCGGTAAGTATCAATAGTCGCCGTTGGCAGGGCGATATAATTGTTGAGCAGGCTCAAACTATTAGCCGAACCTATGATCTTTCCCAAGAAGAATAGTTAAAGAAATACTACTTGTGCCGATAAAGGTTCAGGACGAACTAAAATCACAAGTGTAGTATGAAAAACAAATATAAAATTCTTGCCACTTCTGTTGCTACTATTCTTTTCGCTAATGCTGCCTCTGCTGCTACTTATGCGATAGAGGCTCGTAGTGATGCAATGGGTGGCGTTGGTACCGTATCAGCAACTTATCTAACTGCGCCTTTTTTCAACCCCGCTCTTACTGCGATTTATCGCCGAAATGACGATGCAGGCATGATCGTGCCAAGTTTTGGTGGCAGCTACGATGATCAATATGATCTAGTTGATGAGATCGAACGCATCAGCAAATTGACAGACGTCGATGAAATCAAAAAATCGATGGATGCTATCGATGGGAAAAAGACAGACTTTGATCTTGGTGGTGTCGTTGCCATTGGTATTCCCAACAAATTCTTATCTGCAACTGCATACGGTAAGCTATACACTGAATCATTCGTACAACCAAATGTTGATACCTCAGGTACTAATCCATTAGATGATAGCTATGTACAAGGTGTTTCTATTGGCGTGGCTGAAGCAGGTATTTCACTTGCTAAATACACTAATTTCATGAACCAACACCTTTCTTTTGGTGTTACTCCTAAACTTCAGCGTATATACACATACTCATACGCCACGAGTTTTCAGAATTTTGATACTAAAGACTTACGTGAAAATGAGACCGCGGAAACGATGTTTAACTTAGACGCCGGCGCACTTTGGTTCTTTGGCCCATATCGTCTCGGTATTTCAGCGAAAAATTTGATCGGAAGAGACGTTAAAACAAAGTCATTCCAATATGGCAGCGATACGATAAAATCATACGAATATAGCATGCGTCCTGTATACACCGTTGGGGCAGGGATTGTTGCCGATTACTTTACGATGAGTGTTGACTACGATCTTAACGAAGAAAAACGTTTTTCATCCTTTGATGATAATACGCAAATGATTCGAGCTGGTATTGAATTTGATATTTTGCGTCAAATGGCATTACGAGCAGGGTATATGAAGAACTTAGCTCGAAGTAATGACGAAGGAACCATTACTGCTGGTATCGGGTTGTCTCCACTTAAGTTGTTCGAATTGGATATCGCAGCTCAGTACACAAACGAGAACGCTATGGGTGCATCCATTAATTTCCTTGCTACCTATTAATTGAATCGTTATAGTCAGCTCCTCAAAATGAGGAGCTTTTTATGTTTGACGATTTACCCCCTCTATCTCACCAAGAGCAACAACAAGCTGTAGAGAGAATTCAAGAATTGATGGCGAAGGGCACAAGTACTGCAGAAGCTATCAAAATTGTTGCCGAACGGATTCGATCTGAGTACGCAGAAAAACAACAGCAACAAAACTAATCAATTCATGGACAGGGCATACGCCCTGTTTTTTTTGCGTTTCTATTTTCTATTCCTTTACATTCCCAAATACCACCCTGGTTACGCTGTAACTACAATTTACTATACCTATATGATTTTAATCTTGCTCAATTACCTTTAAGACTAAATAGTGAGTTGGTAAAATTTTACCTCATTATGTTAACCTTGGTTTGCATAGTGCAGGTAATTAGGCATTTTTTAAAGAACTTATAAATTAAACTCAATTATATCAATTATTTACCTCGGTCTTTTAATCTGCCAACCATATTGGTCGCGATTGATCTTGTAATTTAATTACAAAGCCCAAGAGAGCCTCGTTCTCAGGCAGAAGATTATGCTAAAAAAAGAAAAAAGAGACACCGTAACTTATAACGATAATTCAACTGGAGTTATTAAATAAGCGATATAAAAACAGTAAGCACTCGCAGACATATGTAATAGATGAAGCGAAATTCATCTTATTGAGCTGCTTTTTTTAGCCGAAATACGTCTCCTGGATTTGAGCGGAGCGTTACATATTGAGCATGCTTAATCTAAAGTAGTTTTACTAAACTAGGCGACGTTGAAGTGGGTAATATGAAACCTCAAGAGTAGTAGAAATCAAGAGTAGTAACGCGTGTTACAACGTAATGTTTTCTGGCATCCTTCCTGTTAAATAGTCCGATAATTAGAGAAGAAATTGGAAAAACATCGTTGATCTTTGGATGAGAGGAAGCAACAAGGTTGCAATGAAAACTATTTGCCTGTTTTACACTAAACTCCTTTAACTATCATGTAGCAGTAGTTTTGATGTTGTGTTCGCTCTATGTGGACTAGACTTAATATGAGAACAAAAACTAACCTAGGGAGGAATGATGGGTTATAAGCACGTTTTGGTTGCTGTCGACTTATCTCAATCTAGCCAAGCCGTTATCGAAAAAGCAATAATGCAAGCAGATAACTCAAGCAGCAAACTCTCATTTGTTTACGTAGATGTTGATCGCATAGTCATGGAAGCGAAGGAAGAGCAAGAATTGGAAAGAAGGCTGCAAGAGCTCGCTGATAAATGCTTATACCCAGTAAACGAGACCATGGTAGTAATAGGCGATCTTCATATAAAACTATCGGGAATCGTCAAAAAAGAGGGGATAGATTTAGTTGTCTGTGGTCATCATCACAACTTATTGAGTCGCTTTTTTTCATCGATACCAAAGGTTGTGAACGAAGTTGAAGCTGATTTATTAATCGTCTATTTAGACGAGTGATCGACAACTCTTGTTCGCACTCATCATTTTTTGTCACTAAAAAGCCGAACTTTTATGTTCGGCTTGGTGTATCGGTGATAATAAAAGTTTTTAGCCAGGAATGATTGATGCCTCATGAGATAAAACAGATGCAGACTCCGCGTTTGACTGCAGATCAAAATGTACGTTAACTTGCACGCCTTCTCGCTCAAAAGTGACATCATCAAAATCGGTCATAGCGATTTTGAATCCATTTCTAGCAAAAAAGCCAGTCACCATAGTTCGCTGCTTAATTTCTAATGCAGACGCGAGTAGCTTATCCATGGCATTCTCCTTGGTTATTGTGGGGATATGGGTAGAAGATACACATAGATTGGTATGAAATCAATTTTATATAAAGTTGCCTTTGATGAAAATTTTAATGTAAGTCAATCTATCGTTTACCCCACGTGATTTATTCCACGCAAAACCTTGATAACAAGACGGCAGAGCATCTCACATTGTGATAGCAAGCATAAAGATGGGGGTGTTAATAAATACCTCTGAAACAATATGTTACAAAGATTAGCGTTAGGCCTAGTTGAGTAGACAACGCATCTGAACAACCGCCCTAAAATGACTCACTCTTCAATACTTGTGATAACTCAGACCTAATAAAAGTAGATATCTCAGCTAGCTTTCTTGGCAAAGGGTTTTGATAAGGGTAGGCAATATACATGGAACGTTCTATATCAAAAGTTTGCGATATTCGGATGTTTTTGTCTATATAGTTACTTTTAACAAGATAGTTTGGAATGACACCAACCCCAACTCCCTCAGAAACAAAGTTTATTAAAATAGAGGTGTTATCAACTTCGATAACATCAGTATATTGATTTTTAATTGATTCCTTATTCGAATGATGTTTGTAGATTAATAGTGTTTTGTTGTTAGCATTACTTACCCTAGATATCAAAACATCACTATAATCACCAATTTTATGTGCAATAAGAGTGTCATCAATAACATTATTAAGCCTAATCGCTAAATCTACATTGCTTTCTAATAAATTTTCTACATTGTTACTTGATGATATTTCAAAATCAACTTTTGGATATCGTTCTTTTAAGTCTTTAAGAACAGAACCAAAAATAGAAGAGGCTATAGAGTTGGGCATTGTGATTTTGAACTTTCCATCAATGCATTCACTCAACGAGCTAGCTCTGTAATTTAACTCGTGCAAACTCTCTAACGTCTTGATAGCAAGCTCTCTAATGCTTTCGCCATGATCAGTTAAAACGAGTTTCCTTGTTGTCCTGTGGACGAGTGTTACGCCAAGTTGTCTTTCTAATGCTGCTAGCTGCCTGCTGACTTGAGCTTTCGACTTTCCAAGTTCTTTTGATGCCTCTGTAAGAGAGAGGTGTTTACAAATGGCAGCAAAGCAGATCAGCTCATTGTTCATCAATTCCATGATTGTTACCTTTTTGCAACTCTGAGTCACGTTGTCTTTTAACTGGTGGGAAAGTATAACTTGCATCATCGGAGGGGGACAATGATATTTAAAAGCCGCCATGAAATAATGGCAGACTACTATCTTAATAAAACCATATTGGATATTAAGTTAAACCGATATCCTGAAGGAATTAACTCAATCGGATTAAATATAGAAAATAAAGATTTAAAAATAGAAAGTTTGTCTCGTGAAATTACTAAGTTGGATTCGGGTGATTTAATTGTTGATTGTGCATCATTGATAATGACTCATTACATATCGAAAAAATTAATAATAAAAGTTGAAATTGATTTTTTAAATTATAAAGTTAAACGTGTAAGGATATTAAAATATGAAGACTGCAATACAAAATTCGAAAAGATCTGTTTATCAGAAAGATACATTGTATAGAATAATAAATAATATTAGTACTTTGTATACCAAATCACTAGTAAAATTATTTGGTGAAGAGTTGAGAATCCATCATTGCAACCATAAGATTAATGTAAGAACCACTAACGAGTTGAGTGAACATATGAAGAAAGATCTAGGTATAGATTGAAAAGTAGAGAGTTTACATCTAATAGATTCCTTGTTCCTATAAAGATAATATAGTACTTACACGTTTGGGTTAAGCAAATGCGTGTCCATGTTGTCTCATATTGAATGAGCAAGATGCAAAACCAACGTGCATGGTGTCAGATACAGAAGTGGTCGCTGTGGTGGAATCGAAGTTCATGGCCCATACAAGACAGCTGATGAAGCTTGCAAGGAAGCAAAAGCCAAATACGGTGTAACTAAACTGACTTCACCAATGCTAAATAAAGCAGAATAGCTTCAGTGTTTCCATCCATACTCAAATAGTCGAGCAAATCTGCAAAATCGATTCTTCTAACCTTTAAGTTCGTATTATGGTTATGAATTATGTTGAGGGTTTGCTGAAAGCCTAGAGTGAGCAAAGGGTGGGCGAGAGACTTGCTCATTGTCGCAGCTCCGCTGCGTACATGCTAGGAAAGAGAATCGCTTTGAAGAGATAGCCCGTAATATAATTCGCATAATACGAGCAATTCTCTACAAAGTTGACGAACGGGCAAAATTGATTTAAAGTTGCCCTAACAGTTAAATAATACGTCAATATATTACGTGTTAGAGCGAATCTAAATGGTCTCTTATAGCATCCCACAATGCTCTTCCAATTAGATTTGCCAAGACTCTTTTAAAGAGTTCCTTAATCTTTTTATGCATGGTTACCTCCTATGCATCATTAGGTTAATAAAATAGATACGAAACTCGGCCCCCACAAGCCGAGTTTTTTTGCGTATCTATAATAATCTCACAATATCGATTATTTTGCAAACGCCCACAATTTTCTCCATCTATATCAATAAGTTAGTCATTTAACTTGTTGGCGTAATTATTATCTAAGCTCGATTTTCACTGCTATAAGCTTGCTTGTAGAGGGAAAATGAGTAGCCAAGCGCCCACCTGTTTATTGATGTTCTTTGGGTTGACCGCGCGGCAGTTCCACCTATCTATAGGGTATGTTTATTAGCTTCTTGCATTTACTATCTATAGGGCAACTTAATCAGAAGTCTCACAGTGTGAGACATTTATGTCGATGGCCAAGGTACATTATCTTTAATAGTGTACTCTTGTGCGGATTTCGCACTTTTGGCAGGCGCAGCTGTGGGGTGAGACATGCGAAGCCTGAGCAGGCGCACCACAGAGTGCGCCGTTGAAAGGTTCGGGTTCTGTTACACCCGAACTAAGTCCGGAATACCGGATTATCACAGAACATTAAACACCTCATGGTCTTCATAACCTTCGATCTCTCCCATTCTCAGGCTATGAATGAAGGCCTTATGATCCGAAATCTGTTCCCAAGCTCTGAGCGCAATCAACTCAGTGTTAGGTCTGATCTTAGCGATGTTAAGAATAAAGCTGTCCAAACTCATCTTCTCTTTTAACTCACCGTTGCAAATCTCATCGGCAGTAATGTCTAGAACCTCTGCGAGTTTACTTATCTGAGATGCCTTAGGCTCGGTCGCATTATTTTCCCATTTTAGGTAAGTCTGCTTGGTCACTCCGACCAAGTTCGCGACCTCTGGCTGGGATAAGTTCTTTAGTGCTCTAGCTTCTTTTAGTACAGAACCAATCATCAATAATCTCCAAATGGTACGTATACCTTTAACTATACACCCAGTTTTTTATACCATAATCTTGAGGTAATGATAAATTACCTGTATGGTAAGTAAATATGTACCATAAAGACTATTGACAGGGTTTTGGCTTGTTCTTCATCGACCGCTTATTCATACAACAAGACTACCACGAAGGGGGGTTACCTCTCGTGGGGCGTCATGTTATCGAGCGAGTAGACTTAGAAACAGGAGAGTCATTACCACCATCTGTGAATCAAAAGATCTTAGAGGGGTCACATAGTACTAAGTTGACTATCCGCTGCGATGGCTACCGAGTCAGAGTTGAGGGAAATCCGTCTCGCTGGCAAAGACAAGACAACCTCTTTGGACTCGAAACTATCGATGAATGTGTAGAAATATATAACCACGTTCTTGCCAAATATGACTTACCGCCGTTCACCAAAAACAATCGTCTGAAACACCGTCAAACTCCAGATGGGAAAGGCTCCTCTCTGGTTGGTAATGGTGCTGAAATCACAAGTATCGACTGGACTCAAAATCTGGCAGTAGGCAAGGGCAGTGAACAGTCATTTATCCGAGGGATGTCTTCGATGAACCTTGGCAGAGCGCTACAACCAAAGCTGTATCCCGATGGTTACAGTTGCTACTGGGGAGAAGGTTCAGAATGGCTACTTATCAAACTTTATACAAAAGCTGTTGAGCTACAGCGCCATAGAAAGAAAGCTCACAACGTAGATGAAGACACGCAACGTTACATAGACAAACTAATCACTTATTGCGAGAACAATGGAGTTGTTCGCTTAGAGTACAGCTTAAGACAGAAGTTATTGAAAAGACATAACTTACAGTTTTATGGGCTGACTGAGGAACAAGACTTCTTCACGCACATTAAGCACTTCGAGGAAGCTATGGATACGATCACAATCTCACATGATGAGCACCTAAGTGTTGCTCAACAGCTTCTCCAATCAGGAGCAGTCGATACAGTCAGAAAAGCTAATACTACAATGAATTACTTTACTCTCTGGCAAAACGGCGTCGACTTACGCAGTACTTTAAATCGTTCTCAGTTCTACGAACACAAGGCTCGCTTGAAAAAAATCGGCATCGATGTGGGTCAACAGTTCGATGTAACACGTATGTGTCCGACACTGAGACGTTCAAAAGTAATAGATGTTCAATCACTAACAGCACCGTCATGGTATCAGCTACCAAAACCAGCACAATCAAACATATTACCGTTCAAAACATACGCAGCTTAAGGAAAAAAACGCATGTTAAAAGTAGAAATCTTCCCAGAACACGAGCAAATAGAAACACGCACAATACCAGGCAAAGAAGACAAACCATCAAGAACTATCTACGAACAAATCGCTTATGCATATCTAGGTGGTAAGTTCCCAGTAGAAATGAAGTTGTCACTTGAGAAAGATGAAAGTCCATACAAAGTAGGTATCTATACGGTTGATAGTTCAAGCTTCATTGTGAACAACTATGGCAAGTTGGAACTTAAAAAGTACGGCATGAAGCTGACTCAAATGGAGGTTGAGCTATGAACTTTACAGACAAAGACTTGAAGGAGTCGTTAGGTTGTTTATCTGATATAACCGTGTTCTTAAACACTGGCTCATGTCCAGCAGAGTTAGTATCAGAACTTCAAGAACGTCAGCTTGAACTGATAAATCAAGTTAGTTGCGGCTCAAAGATCTTGTTAACTCAGAAAGTTGGAGAGAAATAATGGAATATCCAATCCAGTTGTTCGGTTACTTGAATGAGCAAGATGCAGAACCAACGTGCATGGTGTCGAACGTAACTAAAGATACAGTGGAGGAACTTAATCAGCTACACGGTTTTAGGGTTGATGACTGGTTCTTATCAAGTGGTCGCTGTGGTGAAATCGAAGTTCATGGCCCATACAAGACAGCCGATGAAGCTTGCAAGGCCGCAAAAGCCAAATACGGTGTAACTAAACTGACTTCACCAATGCTAATCTTCTAACCCTTAAGTTCGTATTATGGTTATGAATTATGTTGAGGGTTTGCTGAAAGCCTAGAGTGAGCAAAGGGTGGGCGAGAGACTTGCTCATTGTCGCAGCTCCGCTGCGTACATGCTAGGAAAGAGAATCGCTTTGAAGAGATAGCCCGTAATATAATTCGCATAATACGAGCAATTCTCTACAAAGTTGACGAACGGGCAAAATTGATTTAAAGTTGCCCTAACAGTTAAATAATACGTCAATATATTACGTGTTAGAGCGAATCTAAATGGTCTCTTATAGCATCCCACAATGCTCTTCCAATTAGATTTGCCAAGACTCTTTTAAAGAGTTCCTTAATCTTTTTATGCATGGTTACCTCCTATGCATCATTAGGTTAATAAAATAGATACGAAACTCGGCCCCCACAAGCCGAGTTTTTTTGCGTATCTATAATAATCTCACAATATCGATTATTTTGCAAACGCCCACAATTTTCTCCATCTATATCAATAAGTTAGTCATTTAACTTGTTGGCGTAATTATTATCTAAGCTCGATTTTCACTGCTATAAGCTTGCTTGTAGAGGGAAAATGAGTAGCCAAGCGCCCACCTGTTTATTGATGTTCTTTGGGTTGACCGCGCGGCAGTTCCACCTATCTATAGGGTATGTTTATTAGCTTCTTGCATTTACTATCTATAGGGCAACTTAATCAGAAGTCTCACAGTGTGAGACATTTATGTCGATGGCCAAGGTACATTATCTTTAATAGTGTACTCTTGTGCGGATTTCGCACTTTTGGCAGGCGCAGCTGTGGGGTGAGACATGCGAAGCCTGAGCAGGCGCACCACAGAGTGCGCCGTTGAAAGGTTCGGGTTCTGTTACACCCGAACTAAGTCCGGAATACCGGATTATCACAGAACATTAAACACCTCATGGTCTTCATAACCTTCGATCTCTCCCATTCTCAGGCTATGAATGAAGGCCTTATGATCCGAAATCTGTTCCCAAGCTCTGAGCGCAATCAACTCAGTGTTAGGTCTGATCTTAGCGATGTTAAGAATAAAGCTGTCCAAACTCATCTTCTCTTTTAACTCACCGTTGCAAATCTCATCGGCAGTAATGTCTAGAACCTCTGCGAGTTTACTTATCTGAGATGCCTTAGGCTCGGTCGCATTATTTTCCCATTTTAGGTAAGTCTGCTTGGTCACTCCGACCAAGTTCGCGACCTCTGGCTGGGATAAGTTCTTTAGTGCTCTAGCTTCTTTTAGTACAGAACCAATCATCAATAATCTCCAAATGGTACGTATACCTTTAACTATACACCCAGTTTTTTATACCATAATCTTGAGGTAATGATAAATTACCTGTATGGTAAGTAAATATGTACCATAAAGACTATTGACAGGGTTTTGGCTTGTTCTTCATCGACCGCTTATTCATACAACAAGACTACCACGAAGGGGGGTTACCTCTCGTGGGGCGTCATGTTATCGAGCGAGTAGACTTAGAAACAGGAGAGTCATTACCACCATCTGTGAATCAAAAGATCTTAGAGGGGTCACATAGTACTAAGTTGACTATCCGCTGCGATGGCTACCGAGTCAGAGTTGAGGGAAATCCGTCTCGCTGGCAAAGACAAGACAACCTCTTTGGACTCGAAACTATCGATGAATGTGTAGAAATATATAACCACGTTCTTGCCAAATATGACTTACCGCCGTTCACCAAAAACAATCGTCTGAAACACCGTCAAACTCCAGATGGGAAAGGCTCCTCTCTGGTTGGTAATGGTGCTGAAATCACAAGTATCGACTGGACTCAAAATCTGGCAGTAGGCAAGGGCAGTGAACAGTCATTTATCCGAGGGATGTCTTCGATGAACCTTGGCAGAGCGCTACAACCAAAGCTGTATCCCGATGGTTACAGTTGCTACTGGGGAGAAGGTTCAGAATGGCTACTTATCAAACTTTATACAAAAGCTGTTGAGCTACAGCGCCATAGAAAGAAAGCTCACAACGTAGATGAAGACACGCAACGTTACATAGACAAACTAATCACTTATTGCGAGAACAATGGAGTTGTTCGCTTAGAGTACAGCTTAAGACAGAAGTTATTGAAAAGACATAACTTACAGTTTTATGGGCTGACTGAGGAACAAGACTTCTTCACGCACATTAAGCACTTCGAGGAAGCTATGGATACGATCACAATCTCACATGATGAGCACCTAAGTGTTGCTCAACAGCTTCTCCAATCAGGAGCAGTCGATACAGTCAGAAAAGCTAATACTACAATGAATTACTTTACTCTCTGGCAAAACGGCGTCGACTTACGCAGTACTTTAAATCGTTCTCAGTTCTACGAACACAAGGCTCGCTTGAAAAAAATCGGCATCGATGTGGGTCAACAGTTCGATGTAACACGTATGTGTCCGACACTGAGACGTTCAAAAGTAATAGATGTTCAATCACTAACAGCACCGTCATGGTATCAGCTACCAAAACCAGCACAATCAAACATATTACCGTTCAAAACATACGCAGCTTAAGGAAAAAAACGCATGTTAAAAGTAGAAATCTTCCCAGAACACGAGCAAATAGAAACACGCACAATACCAGGCAAAGAAGACAAACCATCAAGAACTATCTACGAACAAATCGCTTATGCATATCTAGGTGGTAAGTTCCCAGTAGAAATGAAGTTGTCACTTGAGAAAGATGAAAGTCCATACAAAGTAGGTATCTATACGGTTGATAGTTCAAGCTTCATTGTGAACAACTATGGCAAGTTGGAACTTAAAAAGTACGGCATGAAGCTGACTCAAATGGAGGTTGAGCTATGAACTTTACAGACAAAGACTTGAAGGAGTCGTTAGGTTGTTTATCTGATATAACCGTGTTCTTAAACACTGGCTCATGTCCAGCAGAGTTAGTATCAGAACTTCAAGAACGTCAGCTTGAACTGATAAATCAAGTTAGTTGCGGCTCAAAGATCTTGTTAACTCAGAAAGTTGGAGAGAAATAATGGAATATCCAATCCAGTTGTTCGGTTACTTGAATGAGCAAGATGCAGAACCAACGTGCATGGTGTCGAACGTAACTAAAGATACAGTGGAGGAACTTAATCAGCTACACGGTTTTAGGGTTGATGACTGGTTCTTATCAAGTGGTCGCTGTGGTGAAATCGAAGTTCATGGCCCATACAAGACAGCCGATGAAGCTTGCAAGGCCGCAAAAGCCAAATACGGTGTAACTAAACTGACTTCACCAATGCTAATCTTCTAACCCTTAAGTTCGTATTATGTATATTATGTTAAATTGTATATCGCCGTACGCTAAATGTTGTCTGAGTATGCTCCTATTCCCCTGCAGATTTTAAATTTAAGGGCCTTACTGTGAGCATTAAACATAATGGTTATTTACCATAAAATAGCTAATATCGATCTATCAATCTACGATTGCTTGCTCTTCAATTAGCAACTTATAAAAAATGGCGTCTATTTCTTTAGACGCCATTTTTGTTTACTGGAAATATTAAATTAGCCACCGGCTAATTTGACTGTCATGCCTTTCTTTTCAAGATGTGCCTTGATCTTGTCTCTAGCATCACCTTGAATCTCGATATTGCCATCTTTTACAGACCCACCACAGCCACAGACTTTTTTGAGTTCTGCCGCTAATAACTTTAAAGGTGCATCATCCAAGTCTAAACCTGTAACAATGCATACACCTTTACCTTTACGGCCTTTCGTTTGGCGCTGAATCCGAACAACACCATCGCCTTTAGGGCGAGATACTTTTTCTTCTTCCGGTTTAATTCGACCGGTTTCTGTTGAATATACCAGAGTCATTCTATTGTTTCTTTTGTTGTTGAGCTTGCATCGCTTTTTGCTTTGCAACCAAATAAGCTTCGATATGGCGTTGAATAGCGGCTTTACTGCCCTTAATCAGTTTACCATTAAACATACAGTACCAAGAGTTAGGTTGGCCTGTATCATTTTGAATAGTATAGCCGTTAAAGACCTCTGATTTTGCAACACCTGTTTGCTGCACTCTCTGTCCGAGTGAAGCAAACTCTTTGGGATCAATAATCGATGCGGTGTCACACCACCAATCAATGCTTTTCTTTACCGCCGTCAAACTTCCCTGTAAGACGTGGTTCTTGATTTTAACCTTCCAAACACTGCCATCTGATCCGACTGACTGCAGGTTAAAACCTCTATAATTTGAAATCGCCATACCACTGAGTCATCTGTTTAATGCGTTGATATAATCATAATTGCTACTGAGCAATATTCAAATACGGCTTGAATAATCCTTGCTCTAGAAAACAACTTGTATCATAAAACGCGTCTCGATAACGTTAATCACTTTGCACTGTTTATACAATCTTCCAAGAACTCATGAAATTTGTGCCCGTTGTTTTGAAGCATTTTAGGGAACATTGAGATCGGAGTCATTCCTGGAAATGTGTTTACTTCGTTTAAGTAAATCTCATCATCTTCCGTTAGGAAAAAGTCGATACGAGATAAATGACGAAGATTCATTTGTTTAAATACCGTCTCTGACGCGTGTTGGATGGAATCTAATTGTATTTGAGTTAGATTCTTCGCCTCAACTTCTGTGAGCGAGTGACTTGAACTGCTGTACTTTTCATCGTACGAGTAAAAAGCACCATCAGGCGCGATGACCTCGCCTGGCTTAGTGATATGTAGTTGGCCATTCATCTCATATGCAGCAACTTCAAGTTCTCGAGGTTTTACTGCTTTCTCAACCAACACTTGGTCAGAAAACCCAAAAGCATCATTTACTGCATTAGAAAGCTTGTCTTTTCCTGTGACACTGTAACAGCCAACGGAAGAGCCTTGGCGAGCGGCTTTAACAAAAACTTTTCCCCACTTTTCAAAGGCTTTATGAGCTTGAACGTGAGCTTCTTCATCGTTTCGTGTTAAGAATAAGTATGGCGTATTGGGTATGCCAATAGCGTCGTACCAAAGCTTAGATGTGATTTTATTGAAACTATTGCTACTCGCTTCTGGCCCGCAGCCAAGATAAGGAATACCTGCGATTTCAAACAGAGATTGAATGTCGCCTGTTTCGCCAGGAAAACCATGTATACAAGGCACGATGAAATCAATGGTTTGATTAGATTCACTTGAGCACAACTGCTTGGTATTGAGATCCAAGTAAACCAACTCACCTTGGTTGGTCATCCAACCTTCGTTTTTTATTTCTACGCGTGTAACGTGAACGTCTTCAATAAGATTTAGTTGTTGTTCGACAAAGTTTGCAGACAATAATGAAATCTCGTGCTCAGAAGAGCCACCGCCGCATAGTAAAAGAATATTTTTAATCATGAATCCATCTTTCCGTGACCTACAAAAGATACTATTTATTATGATAAACCTTTGAAGTGTGACGTACAGTAATTTTAATGTGAGGAATGTTGTTCGAATAGGATTTGAGCAAATAAATAAGGGAGCTATTCGCTCCCTTATTTGATGTGTTAATTTAATTTGTTAAGCGTTGGGTAAGCTGAGTTTTTGATTGCATCAATGCTTTTAACAAATGGTCTTAACTGCTGAAATTGAGCTGGCAAAGTCGAAATCGCTTGCTTGGCTTCTGCGCTTGTTGCGTAGTCTCCGTATAAAACTGAGAACCACTTAGTACCGTTTACAACTTTGTAGTTTTCCCAAATTGGCTGACCGTTCTGTGGCAGCTTATTTGCAAACTGATCGACTTTAGCTTGGCTACCCACAGCTGCGACTTGAATGGTATAGCCGAATCGTTGAATGCCAGCTTGCTTTTTACTTGGTGGTACGATCTTAACTGGCTTCGCCTGCTCTTTTGGCGTTAGCTTGACTACTTTCTTTTCTTCAGGCTTTGCCGTCATTTTCACAACAGTTGGTTGTACGTCTTTTTCTACTACAGCGTTTTCAGACGCCATAATTGGTTTAGAGATACGATCTGATTTGTAGTCCTCTCGGTAACTTTCTGAGGTCACATCCGTGATGTAAGTTTCAGATGCACAAGCAGAAAGCAGAACTGACAAGCCGATGATTGCGATTTTTTTCATGAAGTAACAAATGCTCTGGATAAATATTACGATAAATCATGCCGATAGCAGGGCCGTTTATCAAGCATCAAATACAATAATCTGTGATTTTGATGTGATGAATAACACAAACTCCATAAGCATCGTACACATTTTCTGCAATGTCTGGTCTGAAGATGTTTTATCAGTAAATTATTCGTTTATGATTGATATGAAACCGAGAAGCCAACGTGACTTACAAACGGCCAGGAGTCAGCATGAATAAACTACATAAACTCTTTAAACCCAACTCTGTGGCCGTTATTGGGGCATCTCAAAAAGCATTGCGAGCAGGACATGTTGTGATGCGCAACCTTCTACAAAGTGGATTTGGTGGCGCGATTATGCCAGTAACGCCGCGATATAAAGCCGTATCTGGCGTGATCGCTTACCCTGATGTAGCTTCCCTACCCTATACGCCAGATATTGCAATTTTGTGTACGAACGTTTCACGTAACGAGCAATTGCTTAAAGAGCTAGATGAGAGAGGCACACCGTTTGCGATTGTTATCTCTGATGACCCTAAGCCTTTAGATATCTCATCATTGAACATTCGAGTCTTAGGCCCAAACAGCTTAGGTATCATCCTTCCTTGGCACAATTTTAACTGCACGTTTTCCCCTGTTGCAGCTAAACCTGGAAAAATTGCTTTCATCTCACAATCCGCGGCGGTTTGTACCACGGTTTTAGACTGGGCAAATGATAAGAACATTGGTTTTTCTTCGTTCATTTCGATTGGGCGTGGACAGGATATCGATTTTGCAGATTTGCTCGACTATTTGAGTATGGATGGAAACACAGAAGCTATTCTGCTTTATGTTGATAATATCCAAGACGCTCGCCGATTTATGTCTGCTGCGCGCGCCGCTTCACGTAACCGACGTATATTGGTGCTAAAAGCGGGCCGCTCTAAAGAGATGAATACTTTTGAGCAGCAAGACGGAGATACACTTGACGTAATTTACGATTCTGCTATTCGCAGAACTGGTATGTTACGAGTCAGCAATACGCATGAGCTTTTTGCCGCGGTAGAAACACTCACGCATTCTGTGCCACTTCGTGGAGAGCGTTTAGCGATCATCACCAATGGCGGCGGCCCTGCTGTTATGTCCGTTGATACTTTGATTGAACGTGGTGGCCAACTCGCAACGCTTGATGACGCTTCCATTGAGCAATTACAAGCAGTACTTCCATCCAACTGGCGTGCTCGAAATCCAATTGATCTGTCTGGTGACGCAACCCAAAAACGCTATATTGATACCATTAACGCACTGATGAATAACGACTGTGCAGATGCGATATTGATTATGCATAGTCCTTCTGCTGTTTCTGATCCTCTTGAAACTGCTCAAGCCCTTATTAATGCAATCAAATCTCACCCTCGGCATAAGCATTTTAATATCTTGACCAACTGGTCAGGAGAACAAACGTCGAGAGAAGCGCGACTGGCATTTACTCAAGCAGGTATTCCAACCTATAGAACACCTGAAAGTGCGGTTGTAGCATACATGCACTTGGTCGAATACAGACGAAACCAGAAACAACTAATGGAAACGCCAACGACGGCAGAGCCATTACATTCTGGAAGTGTGAGTTCAGCAAAAGAGTGGGCAAATGAACGACTACTGGATAAAAATACAGTCACCTTAGATACGCATCAAACCAGCCCATTATTTAAGCTGTTCGGGTTTAACGTTTTGCCTACGTGGATTGCATCTGACGACATTGAAGCTGTTCATATGGCAGAAAATATTGGATATCCTGTTGCGGTAAAATTGCGTTCTCCAGACATTCCTCATAAATCGGATGTTCACGGTGTTGCTCTAAATTTAAGAAACAGTCGAGAAGTTTCCAACGCAGCGCTATCCATTTTAGATACCGTAAAGCTCAGTTACCCTTCCGCCAATGTACATGGGCTGTTAGTACAAGGGATGGCAAAGCTCGGCAGCGCTGAAGAGCTACGGATTAGTATTGCAGTAGATAAAGTCTTTGGACCAGTGATCTTGCTTGGTCAAGGCGGCTCTGAGTGGAATATCGCCCAAGATGCCGTCGCTGCACTTCCTCCTTTGAACATGACGCTTGCGCGCTACCTTGTCGTTGTTGCCCTAAAGTCTGGAAAGATTCGCCTGCAGAAACACAAAGATGCGCTCGATATTACTGAGTTGTCGAAGTTCTTGGTTCGTATCTCCCAAATGGCAGTTGAGTTACCAGAAATACAAAAACTGGATATCCATCCAGTACTGGTATCCGGAAGCGATTTAACTATCCTTGATGCAGATGTCACACTGTGTAAGTACGAAGGAGACGCCCAAAAACGGCTAGCGATTCGCCCTTTCCCGGCAGAGTTTGTCGAAACGGTGACGCTTCGAGATGGCCAACCTATCTTGCTTCGCCCTATCTTGCCAGAGGATGAGCCGCTGCATGCTCAATTCATTAATAGCGTATCGAAAGAAGATCTCTATAAGCGTTTCTTTTCTGAAGTTGGAGAGTTCAACCATGAGGCTTTGGCAAACTTTACTCAAATCGACTACGACCGCGAAATGGCGTTTGTTGCGGTAGCGTTTAATACTGACGGACCGTCTATCATAGGGGTAGCCCGCGCATTGATTACACCAGACAATAGTGACGCTGAGTTTGCTATTTTGGTTCGTTCAGATTTGAAAGGAAAAGGTTTAGGCAAAGTGCTGATGCAGAAAATAATCAGCTATTGCAAAGTTAAAGGCACAAAGCAAATGTCTGGAATGACCATGCCAACAAACAGAGGGATGTTGATGTTGGCTCAGAACTTGGGGTTTGAGATCGATATCCAGTTTGCAGACGGTACGGCAGATATGGTGCTCCCTTTAAATTGAAAAGCGCAGCATTAGCGATGACTTTTACTTCTTACATTCGGTAATCAATGGGAATCTAAGAAGTAAAAGTTACGTTGTTACTTTAGTTTCCAATTCTTTTTTAAGTACTGAATACACCAGGATTTTGCCTCACCCATAGTGTTCCGGCGCCATGCCAAAATAATATTCATCGGCTGTTCTTCAGTGCCTTCGATTCGTTTCAATACACCACTATCAATAAGAGGTTGTGCAATTTGGCTTGGTAATGTACCAATACCTAAACCTGCAGTGAGCGCTTCTACTTTTGCCGTAAAGTTGGTGACGGTCAAGCGAGGCTGTTTTTGAATAATATTAATTGAGAGCGCGGGTTGCTCACGTGCGGTATCTGCAATAGCAATGATCCGATACTTTTCTCGCGCTGCTTCATCAAACTTACCACTACGCTTGTGAACATAGTGATCAGCGGAAGCTACCCAATACATACTCATTTTACCAATTTTTTCTGACTTAACTTCTTGAGGAAGCGTATCCAGTGATGGGCAAATCAGTAAATCAGCTCTCCCCGTATTCAACGACTCCCAGCTACCAGCCAGAATCTCCTCTTGCAGCCTGACTCGAGTTGAGCTGACCTCGGCCAGCGCATCAACCATCGGGAAAAAGTTGGATATAGGAATAATGCCATCGAAGGCAATGGTAATATCCAGTTCCCAGCCATTCGCCAACAACGTTGCATCGTTCACTAACTTTTCACTGGCTTGTAAAATGGCTCTTCCTCTTTCAAGAATAAGCTTACCTGCTTCAGTAAAATGGGCTTTGTGACCAGAGCGATCGAAGATAATAATGTCTAAGTCTTGCTCGAGTTTCTGGATTTGATAGCTCAGCGATGACGGGGCTCTGTCTAACTCATTCGCAGCAGCAGCAAAACTCCCTCTTCGATCAATAGCATCTAGAATATGGAGTGCTTCTAACGTAATTGGACTCTGCACATGGCCTCTCTTAATGTGACATTCATCACATTCGTTGTATTTGGATGAACTTATCAAGAACTAACGACAAATAATATAACATATTGATAACTAAAGACTAGGAATGCTCATAGCCTAAGAAGAAGATTCAATACAAATCAATAAATGACAATGGTAATGATAGTAATTACCATTTAGATCCATTAATATCCGCGTGTTGTTACCTATTATGGATCTAAGGTATTGAAGCCAATGTATAAAAAATCAATTTTGTCAGCCTCCATTTTAGTTGCCCTTTCCCATACTACTTATGCGGAAGAAGCTTCTAAGTTTGAAGAAGTCGTTGTGTCGGCCACCCGTACCAACCAAACCATAAACACTGTTGCTGCTTCTGTTGCTGTTGTATCAGAGAAAGACATCGAAGAAAACATGGTAAAGGACTTGAATGATCTATTCGAGTATACGCCAGGTGTTACTGTTAACGGCACTCAACGCCAAGGCGTCCAAAGTATTAACATTCGCGGGATGGAAGGTAAACGAGTTAAAATCTTAGTAGACGGTGCATCTCAACCAGGTGTATTCAGCGGTGGACCATATTCGTTTATCAATTCTAGTGCCGTTACTGTCGACCCCGATATGCTAAAGAGTGTCGAAATTGTTAAAGGAGCAGCTTCTAGCCTACATGGTAGTGATGCAATTGGCGGTGTTGTCGCATTCGAAACAAAAGATCCGAAGGATTTCCTCAAAGATGGTAAAGACTTTGGTGGTCAAGCTAAACTCTCTTATTCATCGGAAGATAACTCTTTTAGTGAGCATGTAGCTTTAGCAAAGCGTTTCGGTAATACAGAAGCACTTATAGCCTTTACACGCCGTGATGGTGCAGAGCTACAAAATTTCTCTAAGGCGCCTTACGATAACTATTCTGTGGACAACCAAGATTATTACAAAAACGATCTATTGGTAAAACTTCAATCTCAATTGAATGACGCTCATCGCTTGGAGTTCTTGGGAGAAGTTATTTACAACGAGACTGACTCAGAGATCGCACATAAAAGTTACAAAAACTTCAACGCTGAAGACACAACCAAGCAAAATCGCATTGGGCTCAAGCACATTTGGTTTGCAGATGCAGCTATCTCGGATACGATCACGTCCAAGCTTACATGGATTGGTAAAGAAGAAAACGGCGTGTCTAATCGCTTTATCGAAGCCAGCCCAGGTTACCCACCTTACGTACCGCCTAGTGGTGACAACCAACAGAAAAAAGATTACGAATATACTGAAGACAAATTTGAATTCGAAACTCAGTTAGATAAAGAGATTCAAAATCACTATATTGTTTACGGAATATCGTACAAACATAGTGACATCAGTAATACCAATCGCGAGTTTAATTCCGATCCTGGCACGCCAGATACTGTTTACGTTTACACACCGGATGCAAAAGAAGAAAGCTTTGGTTTATTCTTGCAAGATGAAATTTCGCTTCTTAATGACAAGCTAATTCTGACTCCAGGTGTGCGTTACGATTACTTCTCTACTAATCCTTCAAATACTTCTGAAGAGTCATTCGAGAAGTTTAGCGACTCTGCATTAACTGGTCGTTTAGGAGCAACTTACTCTGTATCGCAACCTGGCACGATCTTCGCGCAAGTGAGCCAAGGGTTCCGAGCGCCATCGTTCGACGAGCTTTACTACACCTACGATAATCCGGCTCATGGCTATACCAACCGCCCTAACCCAAATTTGGGATCTGAAAAGAGTTTGTCTTATGAACTTGGTTACCGTCATAACACTGCAGCGTCTGCAACTGAAGTAGCGTTCTACTACAGTGATTACAGTGACTTTATTGAGCAAACGTCATCAAACAATGGTGGTTTAACTGAATTCACAAATATCAATATTAGTGAAGCAAACATTAAAGGGGTTGAGCTCTCTAACCGTCTTGATTGGCATGCCATTGCTGGTCTTCCATCAGGCGTGACAACTCGCTTTGTTGCAGCATACACAGAAGGTGAAGATGGTGATGGTAATCCTTTGAACAGTGTAAACCCATGGAATGCCGTAGCTGCTGTAAATTACGATTCACCAAATGCACTTTGGGGGACAAGCCTAAAAGTAAACTACACGGCTAAGAAATCGAACAGTGATATCAACTCTGATGGTGATAAAGGCGGAATCAAAGACCAAGTTGCTTTGCCGTCTGCGACAGTCGTTGACTTAACGGCGTACTACAAACCAATGAAAGATATAACCATTCGTGCTGGTGTTATGAATCTAACGAATGAAGAATACCATCTTTGGAACGATGTTCGCGGTAAGACTGAGTTAAGTCGAGACAAAACGCAAGCTGAGCGTAATTACAACATTAGTGTTAAATACGAGTTCTAAACCTTAAAAACACAAAAGCCAGCGTAATGCTGGCTTTTTTATGGCTTTCATTTCAAAAATGTAAAGAAAAGTATGAAAAATGAAAGTTTACTGTTTTGCCATCTCTTTTTTCACCATTACTGCTGCTGCAATGATGAAAGTGATGATCAGACCGAGTTCCATGAACTACCCCAATAGCTACGAGAAAATTTATAACCCAAATTAAGAGTCGGGCATAGTTTAACAGCTCTATATATACTTGCTACCTTTTAACCAGTAATTTACGATTTTTTCCGATTTGGATCAAAAAAGACGCAATTATGCGCCTTTTTGTTACTATTATGTAAATTAAAGATTAGGCATCTGGATAACCTTGAGGGTTAGTAGACTGCCAGCGCCATGTATCGCCAGCCATTTCTTCTAGAGTACGAGTTGCTTTCCAACCTAACTCATTCATCGCTTTTGATGGATCCGCCCAACACTCTGCAATATCACCTGGACGACGCTCAACAAGTTGGTATGGGACATCTTTACCACTTGCGGCTTCAAATGCTTTCACCATGTCCAGTACACTGTAGCCGTTACCAGTACCGAGGTTATAGATATGAAGGCCAGCTTTGCTACCTACTTTTTCTAATGCAGCAACGTGACCATCGGATAAGTCCATTACATGAATATAATCACGTACGCCTGTGCCATCTTTGGTCGGATAATCACTACCAAACACAGAAAGGAACTCTCTGCGCCCTACCGCAACTTGAGAAACAAACGGCATTAAGTTGTTGGGAATACCTTGAGGATCTTCACCTAGCTCGCCTGTTGGATGTGAACCTACCGGGTTAAAGTAACGAAGAAGTGTAATGCTCCAGTCAGGGTTCGCATTTTGGAAGTCGGTTAAACACTCTTCTACCATTAATTTGCTGCGCCCATATGGGTTAGTTGCGCTAGTTGGAAAGTCCTCAGTGATGGGTACAGATGCAGGATCACCGTATACAGTCGCTGATGAACTAAATACCAACGATTTAACTCCGGCTTCACGCATTGCATCAACCAATACTAACGTGCCATTAACGTTGTTGTCGTAATACTCTAGAGGTTTTGCTACAGACTCACCGACGGCCTTTAAACCTGCAAAATGGATAACAGCTTCAATATTGTGCGACTTTAGTGCTTCTACCATCGCTAATTTGTCTCTGATATCGGCTTGAATGAAGGTTGGCTTTACACCACATACCTTTTCAATTCGATCTAATACCGTAGATTTACTGTTGTACAGGTTGTCTAGAATTACTGGCGTCATGCCAGCTTCGATCATTTGAATACACGTATGACTACCGATATAACCCATACCACCCGTAACGAGTACTTTCATTTTATTATTCCTTCTGACGCGAATCGGGTTAGTTTAAAGCTTTGACGTTACGATTTAAACTGTCTCTTGTAATTCGCATCCCATTAATATTGCTTGGCCTTTCCCGGCTTTCTTTGCTTGATACATTGCCGTATCCGCACTTTTTAAAACTCGAGTAGCATCGCGCTCATTTACGCCGACTAATTTTACGCCGATACTAACGCCAACTTTGAGTAAGTGACCTTTGTACTCAATTGGAGCACATATGCTCTCGAGCAACTGTTCTGCTATTCGGGTGACCACTTTTTGATTGGCGGGATTAACCAACATGACAAATTCATCACCAGAAAGTCTTGCGATTAAATCACTATGTCTCGTCGCAGATGTTAGACGCTCGGAAACTTTTTTCAAAACTTCATCACCTGCATCATGACCGTAGGTATCGTTAACTTCTTTAAATCCATCCAGATCGAGGTACAAAACTGCAAATTCGTCACGCAAGTATCCAGAGCGTTGTACTAGTTGTTCCAACTCTAAATGGAACTTAGATCGATTTGCTAACCCCGTTAAAGCATCGTGATGAGCTAAATGCTCCAATCGTTCCATCTCTTTTGCGCCGGAAAGGTCGGTAAGAACAATAACCAGATCATAGAAACCATAGTCTTCACACTTAACGATACGATTGACTCGAGCAAACATCGGTACAAACTGACCAATATGGTTCTTCTCGATAACTTCACCTTGCCAAACGCCATAATTTTCTATCGACTCGATGATACTAGGCATCATTTCCTGTAACTTGCGCCACTTTAGCGTTTGGATGAATGACTTCCCAATAAGCTGATCCACCTCTAAGCCGACTAACTTAGTGACGGCAGGGTTTGCCATCGTAATGACACCGCGATGATTAAGAACAATGAGACCATCTTGGCTGCTTTCAAAAACGCGTCCCGCAACACGTTGCCGGTTTATGGCTTCTTCAATTTCGGTGATATCTTGAATCGAAAACAGTAAGTATTCATGTGTCGAGAGGCGACGACTGGTTAGGCTCAACTGCTGTTCGTTATCTGCATTTTTGAGGTGAATATCATCGCACTCTAGGCCTCGACTCAGGATCTGACTCAGCTCATTCGGTGTTTTGGTTTTAATTAGATCACGAATATTGGCGTATTTAAGCTCATCTAATTTTTTTTGAAATATTTGCTGGGTCGCCGTATTACAATGAATAACACGTCCGGAATTGTCGGTAATAACTAATGCATGCTGAACAGATTCGATAACCTCTTCTGAAAATGCGCGCTTTTGTTCTAGTGTGTCTAGTGAATGTTGCCGCTGCTTCTCACGTACTGTTAACCTGTTCATCATTTGATTGAAAGATCTCGCGAGCTCTCCAATTTCATCGTTGGCGTAATAGCGTGCTTGATTTTCCGTGCTTCGTCCGTGTGTCACATTCTCTATTACGCGGCTAAGCTCCATAACGGGCTTGAGAACAAGCCTCTCGATACTTATGTAAAAAACAGTGCCACCAGCGATCAGAAACAGAAGAAGTAAAGCGCCATCTTGAAGTAAAGATTGTATGGCTTCTACAATTGGGCGATGAGAAAGCGTAACTCTCATGCTACCAATGACATAGCCATCATGGATAATCGGCTCTAGAACATAAAGAAATTTGGTTGATAAGGCATAGCCTAGAGCGTGCAACCTACTTCTTTCGGTTTGACTTGGAACGGGTGCTAGTGCCCCACTTATCTCCATAACAGCGAATGGTTGGTCATCTTGGTCATAAAGTTTGACCCGCGTTACATTTGGCTGGTTTAAAAAGTTGGCGAGAATAGTTTGAGCTTTTTGCTTGTCCTTTGTTGTCAGCGCATCTTTAATTGAGAAAGAAACATTGTTAATCAGCTTTCTTGTCTGCTCGACCAGTTCATGCTTAGACGATTGGTATACAGTATACGAGGTGTAACCTTTTGAGATAACAAAGATAGCCGTTAAAAAGACCAGAAGAGGCCAAATAAGCTTCGCTCGTAATGACATATATATTCCTGTCGCAGACAACCACAAAAATGACGGAAGAACCATTATGCAATCTATCACCCATGAAGGGCGACAAGATTAACACGATGCTAATGCAAAATAACCTTAAATTCTCAAAAATTGGATGGAAAAGAAACGAAATACCTTAAAATTCGGATCAACTCAAATAACGGCAACATCTTTATGGACTAACGTGATCTTTTTCGTCAGCTATCTGCTCAAAAAGCTTCGTTTTCATGATAGAAGAATGAAGTGAGTCACTGAACCTAGATGCATTTTCCTGCATCGTAAACCCCTTGCTTGTGTAGAAATAAAACGTATGACATTGAATAAACAGCAACTTACATTGAACTGTGATATGGGCGAGAGCTTTGGCTCTTGGAGTATGGGCGCAGATGAAGACGTGATGCCCCATGTTGATATGGCGAACATCGCGTGTGGTTTTCATGCCTCCGACCCTAATGTCATGCACGACACTATCACCCTAGCGAATGACAATGATGTTGATATTGGCGCACATCCAGGTTACGCCGACCTACAAGGCTTTGGCAGACGAAGCATAAGCATGACGGGTGATGAAATTACGAACATGGTTATATATCAGGTTGGTGCTTTACAAGCATTATGCCGGGCGCAATACACAAACATCAGTTACATAAAACCTCATGGCGCTCTATACAACGACATGATGAAAAGTGATGCGATATTTAGAGCGGTAGTAAAGGCGGCAGCACTGTTCAAAGTACCGTTAATGATCCTAGCTTCACAGGAAAACGAAAAATACTTAGAAATCGCAGACGATTATGATGTTCCCTTGCTATTTGAAGCATTTGCAGATCGTTTATACCAAGATGACGGCTTACTGACTCCTAGAACACAGCACAATGCCGTGTTAAAAAGCGAGCACGCGATACTTGAGCAAGTCCGGACCTTAGCTGACTCTGGGCGTGTCAAAACCGCTTCAGGCGGTTACATATTATTGGAAGCCGACACAATTTGTGTTCATGGTGACAATGAAGAGTCGATCGCGCTGATCCAAAAGATCCGCCAAAGCCTATACGCTGGAGGAAATTAATGCATAAAGAGAAATTTAATATCTCTTTGATCTCCGAGTGCAGTATTTTCATTAAGTTTGATGAGAGTATTTCTGAAAATGCAGTCGGAGAGCTTGCTCGCAGCATAAGAGAAACTTTCGCTTCAATTGTTATGAACGTTGTCCCCTCCTATCAAACTATTCTCATTGATTACTTACCTTTTCGAATCAACGAAAAGAACTTAGTCAATGAGCTGCAACAAATCGTGAGCCAGTTTGATACTCAATCACTTAAGCTTTCCCAGCCGAATCACATTACTATCCCTGTATATTACTCTGAAGAAACCGCGTTAGATCTATCTCGTTTTCAAAAGCGAGGTCTGTCATTAGACGATCTTATTACCCTGCATACGAAAACCGAGTACGCGGTTTCTGCAATTGGCTTTGCTCCAGGCTTTGCATTTCTCTCTGACGTTGATACTCAATTGCACATGGCAAGGCTTGCCACACCAAGAACTCAAGTGCCGGCCGGAAGTGTAGGAATCGCAGACTCTAAAACGGCCGTCTATCCATCAGATAGTCCTGGCGGATGGAACATTATTGGTAAAAGCCCGCTTGCGCTCTTCTCCGACTCTCCTCCTTTTATACCGTTTGAAGTGGGTGACAAGGTCACCTTTAATGCTATTTCAAAACAAGAGTTTATCGATTTAGGAGGCGTACTATGAGTTACGGTGGATTACTGGTGGAAAAGCCAGGACCGCTCTCTTTAGTTCAAGACTTTGGTCGTTTTGGCTTAGCGCATGTCGGTGTGACTCAAGGTGGCCCGGTCGACGACTATGCTTACAGTTGGGCCAACCATTTGCTTGGTAACGTAGTCAATTGCGTTGCAATTGAAATTACTCTGGGTAACGCTTGTTTTATTGCATTGCATAACTGCCACCTTGCTATATGTGGCGGTGATTTAAATGCAAAAATAGATGGTGAACCTATTTCAAATTGGTCTGACTTTACGTTGAAAAAAGGACAGAAGCTTCAGTTCGGAGTCGCAAGGAATGGACTTCGCTCCTACCTAGCGGTTAAAGGTGGATTCAATGTTGCTCAGCACTTAGGAAGCGCATCGACCGTCTTGCGAGAATCTCTAGGTGGTTATGATTCAAATGGTGGCGCTTTGAAAGCTGGTGATATTCTTCCCTTTGTCCCTCATAACTTACCGAAACGTAAACCAAGGCAAATGACGTTTCGCTTTAAGCCAGATTACAACTTACCCATTAAGCTGAGAGTGATTGAAGGCTATCAGAACGAGGACTTTGATGAAGACGCTCGCCAAGCATTTTATAACAAAGCATTCATCATCTCCCCCAATTCGAATCGCATGGGCTACCGTCTTGAGGGCAATAACATTCGTCCACCTTACGAAGGCGTACTATCAGAGGGAATTGCGTTAGGTTCAATTCAAATACCTAGCGATGGTAACCCTATTGTGCTGCTCAACGATCACCAGACTATTGGCGGGTATCCTAAATTTGGCCGCGTAGCTCGTATTGACTTACCTAGACTGGCACAGGCGAAACCCGGACAAAAAGTCAATTTTGTGAAAGGAGATAGAATAGGCTTGCAAGAAGTATGGTGCCAATGGGCTCAGTTTTTTGGGTATTAATACAACCACTGAGCCCAAACACAGCCGATTATGCAGGCATACCATAACGCACTGCTAAAGCTTGTGGATAGCCTCGCTCTTGAGTGAGTTTAATCGCGTACTGCTCGACCTCTTGTTCAGACCACTTTACAGCGACCGGATGCTGTGTTTCCACATTTTGGTTAGGATCGATGTCAAACCAGAATTGAAGCATTTTTTGCGCTGCGAGTAGTGTCGATGACGCTTTTACCACCTCTATTCTCGCGTAGTGGTTATCTTCAAAAGTCACATCTGCCGCTCTGAGTACTGGATCTGTGCCGGGAATTTGCTGAGCGCCAAATAATGCTTTTCCTCCTTTTACAGCAGAGTGATAGTCGGGAATGAACTGTGCCATGTGTTTGATGGCGTTGTTCGTTCGCTCTTCTAACACTTCTTCTCTCCAGCCGTTACGGATCTTCGAGAGTAAAGGCATAGGCAGTTCAGGTTGAGCAGATGAGTTCGTGCTCTCCACTAAACCATCTTCAAACAGCGTGATTCCTTTTGTCATACCATGAAGTTGAAAGTAACCATCGCCATAAGGCGTCAATTGAGCCATTCCTTTATCGGTTCCACGCGGGCCATGAAAAATAACTTCTGGCCATTGTTGTTGACAGTCTGCCCACCTCGTAACGTAAGCGGCTTTAAACTCCACCAACCTGTCTCGCTTGGCACCAACTGTGTTGTCAATTGAGCCTGTTTCAAAGCCACACGCGTTAACCAAGTAGTCGCATGTCATAAGGTAATCGATACCTTCACGTTCATAGCCAAGTTGCCAGTGTTCCCCCATCCAATCGGCTTGCTTGAACGTTGCTTGTGTGAAGACTGAAGCATTAGGAAGCGTATCTAGTGTTAAGTTGGCAATTGCGGCGAGGCGAAAAACACTCCAACCATATTCTTGAACTGCGACAACAGGATACTTTAGCGCTTCAAGATCAGCATGTTGAGCAAAAGGAATACACCACTCATCGAAGTTTGTAGGATGACTTGGTTGAGTACGTTGCGCGAGAGCTTCTAGCTCCGCTTTTGAATACAGTTTGTAGTATTCGCTTGGTTCGCCGAGCACTTTATTACTCTCATCTTTATCGACGAGCGTCTGATAAGCACTTTTCACAACCTCTAATCGCGGAATTAGTGTGGATGGGTCTCCACCATCGGAATGAGGAACCGCGATGATTGTCGGACGAATATTCAGTGAAAGCGGATACAGGCGAACAGTATCAATAGATTGTGCTAACAAGTCTAAGCATTGTTGCTCGGAAATCTCTCGATATAAATTACCACCAGCATGCAAATGACAAATGGGTGGACCATTTACTAGTGATACGCCCTTCTCTATTACGGAAACTTTAAAACCCAGCTCCGCAAAATGAATTGCTGCTGTTGCACCTGCTACACCGCCACCAACAACAGCGATATGCTTATCTTTATAACTTGGAAACTCAGACTTCATTGCTTCACTAAAAATTTTATAAGGAAAATTCTTTACTAACGGTGGATTCTACTCGTGTTTGAACTTGATTAAAATCACAAAAAGTTCATGGGTTTGCGAAATATCCAACAGCGCCTGTAAAGTGCATTAAAGTAGAAAAAATTTGCGAAAAAGTACTTGACGACATGGTTAAGAAGACACTTTTTTGTGTCTATGTGAATAAGAATTTCACTGTAAGACCCATGGCGCAAAGCCTGCAGAAACACCCCACTTTTTACCCCATTTAGTTATCCCAAAAGTTATCCACTGTTTTTGTGGATAACTAAAATAAAAGTGTCATGGAGTGTTCCAAACTTGATAACACTCTCTGCGATTAAGTGTTTACTGGCGTTAACAATCTTTTCAACAAACTCATCACTACAAGTGCCAACGTAACAAATGTTGCAAGCGGTAAAGCTATCCACAATTCGGGGTGAATTTGTACATTGAGATCGAATCCATATGTCATGACTGCGGCCACACAAACTTCCGCAGCGAATACCGCAACACCACTAGCAATCAACGCCATAATTCCGTACTCGGCCCACAGGGTTGTGTTGATCCGTTTCTTACTTGAACCTAATGTGCGATACAAACGAATCTCTTGTTGACGTTGGGACAAGCTTAACCTCAGTAGCGTAAAGATGAGCAGCAGACCAGCAACAACGCCTAAAAGAGCAAGGATGGTGATTGCTGATACGATTTGCTGAATCAAAGCCTGAATTTTCTCGCCCATAGTTCGGATATCTAAAACAGAGACCGTTGGGTGAGCACGTGACATTGACGTCAACAACGCTTCATTTCCTTCTTCAATCCTATAACTGATGAGGTAAGAACCAGGTAAATTAGCCATCACGTCAGATGAGAAAATAAAATAAAAGTTAGGCTTCATGTCACGCCATTCGACATAACGGATGGTATCTACTACTGCATCGTAATTCTGGCTGTTTATTACAAAGCGCAGCGTATCACCGAGTTTGATGCCTAAGTCATTTGCTACATCCGCTTCTACAGATACACTCCCTTTGTTTGTCCATTCACCCGAAAGCACGTCATTATATTCTGGTAGGGTATCTCCCCATGTCAGGTTTAGCTCTCGACGTATCGCGTCAGAACCTTCTCCTTCGTACTCAACCTCTTTAACATTTTGACCGTTAATCTCTGTTAGTCGTCCACGAATTATTGGATAAGCTTGTGACCGCGTAACTCCATTTTTATCTAGGGTTTCTAGGTAGTTATCGAGCTCATAATCACCAATGTTTAAAGCGAACACATTTGGCGCGTCTGCAGGTAAGGTTCTCTCCCAATCAGCGAGAATATCGCTGCGCACAAGCCAAATGATAGACAGCAACATCAAAGATAATGCCAAAGCACCAAACTGTAGACCGCTGGTTACTGGCGTCCGGTTGATACGACTCAACGCAAGCTTCATTGCAGGATGGGTTGACACACGTGCAAACAGCTTTGTGAGTGTGACGCTAACTGCTGCGAGTACCACAAACAGTACCGCTATACCAGTGAGCACGATCCAAACTAAGGTGTTATCTGCATACAGTAAAAGCAATGGAACAACGGGAACTAGAACAAGTAACATTCGCTTCCAGGAACGTTGCGCTTTGCCCTGCTGTAGCACTTCTAACGCGGGAGTTTTAATCAAGCCTAACAATGGTATACCGAGAGCGGGAACAGTAATCAAGACTGCAGAGATAAATGCCACCAAAAATGGTGTGACACCGTAACTAGGGAGTGGATCGGGTAATAAGTCTTTGAGTGGAATGCGTAATAAATACTCCAACCCGCTCCCTAGCAGTAGGCCGACGACACTGGCACTAATGAGAAGGATTGTGACTTGAATAAATAACCACTTTTCAATCCATCGGCGGCTCGCACCAAGACTTTTCAACATCGCGATAGTTTGTGTCCGGCTGTTCACGTAATTTTGACAAGTAAGAACCAATGTTGTCGCCGCCATAATGATGACAATCGCTACGGTCAACGACAGATACTGCGTCGTGCGTTCAAAAACCTCATTACTACGACTGGCAGTATCTTGCGTGCGCCAGCGATCGCTCGGAGAAAGCTGCGTATCATCTTGCAAGCTCTTTAGTGTTTTATCATCGGCTTGTAAAAACAGACGGTATTGAACTCGGCTCCCAACTTGAATTGCTCCTGTTTTATCTACGTCACTTTGATGAATGTATGCAGAAGGCATTTGCTGAAATGGATTAAAGCTCAAGCCAGGTTCCATCAATACTGCGCCTGATACAGTAAACTCGGCATCGCCTATCGTGACGCTGTCACCTGATTTTACGTTTAGTTGAGTCATAATCCGCTCATCAAGCCAGAGTTGGTTCTCTTTAACGCGACCGGCTGGATTACTTTCAAGAACGAGCTCTCCCATTAAAGGGTAATTATCATCCACCGCCCTTACAGAAATAAGCTGCATACCATTATCGCTAAATGCCATAGTGGCAAAGCGTGTCATCGTCGAACGTTCAAGGCTTTCAGTCGAGGCTAACAACATGTCCGGAATGGGATTAGCAGACACAAACACCGCATCTGCCGTTAATGCGTCCTTCCCCTGCTTGACGATCACCTGCTCCATTCGTTCTGCTAATGCAGAAAGCGCAAAGATACTCGCAATCACGAGAATAAGAGCAACGCTAATAGGCCAAAGATTCCCCTGCCTTATTTCGCCGAAACTCCAGCGTATCAAACTTTTATTCGACGAGTGCTGTGTTGTACTGTTTTGCTCTGTGGATGTTGCTTCACTTGATGATACTGCAGACATTATATCTCCTCCTTAAGCTCACCCGCCTCCATACGATAGATACGGTCACATCGGCTTGCTAGATGACCATCGTGTGTTACTAAAATCAGAGTTGTCCCGTGCTGTTCATTAAGATCGAATAGCAGCTCAATCACTTTGTCTGCGGTTTGATGGTCAAGATTGCCGGTAGGCTCGTCTGCGAACAACAGCTCAGGCTGTGTCATAAATGCACGCGCTAGCGCAACTCGCTGTTGTTCACCACCAGATAACTGGCTTGGTAAATGGTCGACACGTTTTTCCAATCCAACAGCAGCTAATAATTCCGCTGCTCTTGCTTCATCTTCGGCTTCACCACGTAAAAGACAAGGAAGCGTGACATTACGTAATGCACTCAAACTCGGGATTAACAGGAAACTTTGGAAAACGAAACCTAAAGAGTCAGCCCGGATTTTCGCACGAGCTTCATCGTCCAGTTTTGATAATTCATGACCTAATAAAGTAATTTCGCCTGATGTCGGCGTATCAAGACCAGCTAGCAACGTCATCAATGTTGACTTACCTGCACCGGAAGTTCCGACGATGGCGATTTTTTCTCCTTTTCGGATGTCAACATTTACGTCTTTGAGGATTGTTAATTGTTCTTGATTAGTAGAGACTTGTTTAGAAACCAAATTGGCTTGAACAATAGGTGCATTAAGTACAGGTGTTTGCATGATTCGTATACTTTCCTTAGTTCTATTTTTTTGTTTTTCCGCTACTTCACATGCGAGCGAAAAGCTACTTGTCTTGGGTGATAGCTTGAGTGCAGGCTATCAGATGCCGATCGAAGAGAGTTGGCCTAGCTTACTCCCTGATGCGTTGTCAGAACATGGTCAAGATGTAACAGTTATTAATGCCAGCATTTCTGGCGATACAACCGGCAATGGCTTAGCACGGTTACCTCAGTTGCTAACTCAGCATAGCCCTGACATGGTACTTATTGAGTTAGGTGCCAACGATGGCCTAAGAGGCTTCCCTCCTAAACTTATTACGTCGAATCTTTCAAAAATGATTACCATGATAAAAGATTCTGGTGCGGACGTTGTCATGATGCAAATTCGGGTTCCACCTAATTATGGTAAGCGCTATAGCGATATGTTTTACGATATCTACCCTAAGCTTGCACAGCATCAACAAGTTGCCTTGATGCCATTCTTCTTAGAGCATGTTGTCACCAAACCAGAATGGATGATGGATGATGGCCTTCACCCAAAACCAGATGCACAACCTTGGATCGCAGGTTTCGTTGCTCAAGAATTAATTAAACATCTCTAATTTTAATGGTCTAGCTCAATAAGTTTTACGTAACTTTACGTTAATCTATTTTCAATTCCACTCATCGAGGATAGATAACAACATGCGAATAGAACCGTTAATTCAAGGTGTTGTTGCTCGCTCTGCGCACCCCAAAGGGTGTCATGCATCTATTAAAGAGCAAATTGAATACGTAAAACGCGCCCCACAGATCAAAAAAGGCCCAAAACGGGTTTTGATTATTGGTGCCTCCTCTGGTTTCGGCCTAGCGGCCCGAATCGCCCTAACGTTCGGTGGCGCTAACGCCGATACCATTGGCGTCTCATTTGAGCGTGGCCCTTCAGAGAAAGGGGTTGGGAGTGCGGGTTGGTATAACAACGTCTTTTTTAAGCAAGAAGCAAATCAAGCCGGGCATACCGCAATAAATATTGTTGGTGATGCATTCTCTGGTTCGGTGCGCAATCAAGTGATTGAAGCCATTGAAACGTACTTTGAGGGTGAAGTTGACTTAGTCATCTATAGCTTGGCAACCGGTGTTCGACCTAAACCTAAATCTGATGAGTTTTGGCGCAGTGTCATTAAACCGATTGGTGAGCCTGTCACTGGCGCTTCTATCATGCTGGAGAACGATAAGTGGATAGAAACCACCTTAACGCCAGCAACAGAAGAAGAAGCCAACGCCACCATTAAAGTAATGGGCGGCGAAGACTGGGAAAGCTGGATTGACACACTCATCAATAACGACTCTATTGCAAACGGCTGCAAAACCATCGCCTTTTCTTACATGGGCCCTGACATTACGCACCCAATTTATCTCGATGGTACGTTAGGTCGAGCGAAAATCGATTTACACCAAACCAGTCATTCATTAAACCTCAAACTCGCCAACTTTGACGGCGGTGCTTACGCAACCGTGTGTAAGGCGTTGGTGACGAAAGCCAGTGTATTCATCCCTGCGCTAAGTCCCTACCTGTTAGCGCTTTATCGAGTGATGAAGGAAAAAGGTACTCACGAACGCTGTATTGAACAAATGCAGCGGCTGTTTACTACGAAGTTATACGATCAAGAGAAAGTGCCAGTTGACGGTGAACGCTTGATTCGAATAGATGACTTGGAACTTGAACCGCAAGTTCAACAAGAAGTCCACGCTCTTTTAGAACAAATGAATGCTGATAACTTTAAAGAGATTGGTGATTACCAAGGTTTTAAAGATGAGTTTATGAAGCTCAATGGCTTTAACTTTGAGGATGTCGACTATTCGCAAGACATTTCTATTGAATCGTTAATGTCGCTTAAGCCTTGATGCTTGTTATCTGTTTCAAGGATGAGATATGTGACAACTATTCCTAGTCCTGAACACTTTTCAGGACTTTTTTTTGTTTCGAGCCCTAGCCACCCTATACTTAATTAAAAAGCGAGAACAAAATAGAGCAGTCTGCATTTTTAATTCACAGGAAGTGAAACCACGTAAAGGATGACCTATATGGGGAGATTGCAAACATTAGACTACGAAATCCCTGAGTCTATGCGAAGAAGTTGGCAAGAAATCGTCAACTTACTGGCTCAAATAACACACGTACCCACCACATTAATTATGCGTATCCATCCGGATCGCATAGAAGTAAATACATCTAGCGAAACTCTAGGTAATCCTTATCGTACTGGCGATGCAGAGCAGCTTGGTAACGGTTTGTATTGCGAGCAAGTTATAGAACAGAAAGGCGAGCTTGTAATCCCCAATGCGCTTGAAGATGAAGAATGGCAAAATAACCCAGACATCAAACTAGGCATGATTTCTTATTGCGGCTTACCGCTATTCTGGCCAAATGGGGAGACATTTGGAACAATCTGTATGCTTGACTCTGAGAGAAACGAGTACAACGATAGTTACCGTCAGTTGCTTGAAACTTTCAAAGATTCAATCGAAGCACAGCTTTCAGTTGTGTACCAACAACATAAACTTCAGCGACTTAACACCGAGCTAAAGAGTCGAATTGAAAATCGTACCACGGATTTAGCCCAGTTAAGTTACTCCTTAACACAAGAGATTGATCGCCGTAAAGCCGCGGAAAAACAAGTGAGCTACCAAAAAACACATGATCAGGGAACTGGATTTCTAAATCGTTCTGCACTTGAGAACATTGTCCAATACACCTTACAGTCCCTTGATAGTGATCAGCAATCGCTTGTGGTCATCAACATTGGTTTTAGTAACGCTCGCAGTATTCAGACCAGGCACGGGTTCGAGGTCTTTGACAACATTTTAAAAGAATTTCACTCCAGATTAACCAGACACGGTGCTAGCGGATTTATCACTGGTAGACCAAGTTCGAATGACATGGTTTTATTGATTTGGGGAGAGGATATTGAAGCTCGGTTAAATCAACTATTAGATGATATCACTAAAATTAGCGTAGATGGATTTGTCTTCAACAAAACAGAAATACATTTGCACACGTATATCGGTATAGTTCAAGCTTACAAAGATTGCAGCAATGCTAAGCGTATCCTTCAACATGCATGTTACGCGATGCTTCTATGTAAAGAATCCGGCGAACCTTTTAGTTATTTTAGAGAAAATCATTCGGCTGATCTCAATAGTCACAATGAACTGGAAAGTTACCTTTTACAAGCAGTGCGTAACGACGATTTAGTGTTGTACTTTCAACCTCAAGTAGACTCCAAAACACGTAAATGGATTGGCGCAGAAGCCTTGCTTCGCTGGAGACATCCAATACTTGGCGACGTTTCCAACGAAGCATTGATACATATGGCCGAACAAAACGGGCTTATCTTTGAAGTTGGCTCTTTTGTTCTGCGTACCGCGATAGGCAAAGCGAAACAATGGTCTGAGTTAATCGATAACTTCAAAATTGCCGTCAACGTTTCTCCCATTCAATTACAAAACGTAAATTTTGCAGAACAAGTGCAACACCTACTCGACACTTTCCATTTGCCAGCACACTTTCTCGAACTCGAAGTAACCGAGAGCGCTCTAATTGCTGATGAAATAGTAGCACGCACAACGTTAAATAAGTTGCATAAACTAGGTGTGACATTGTCACTTGATGACTTTGGTACAGGATATGCTTCGTTCAGCTATTTAAAGAAATATCCGTTTGATGCCATCAAAATTGATAAAAGCTTCGTCCAGCAAATGGAAAAGTCAGATGATGATCGCGAGATCATTTGTTCAATCATACACATTGCAAAAAAACTGGAACTCCAAGTAGTGATCGAGGGCATTGAATCCCACCAACAAGAGCAGTTTCTTATTGGTGAGGGTTGTGATATCGGACAAGGTTTTCTTTATGGTAAACCTATGCCTTGTAATGAATTTGAGCAAAGTTTGTTTAATCAGCGCCTTTCTGGCGGGCAATACGCCTACTCTTCCTAAGCATTCTCTTTACTATGAGGGCGGTGGTTTCTATAATCGCCGCCCGCTTCTATTAAAAGGCCAATATCTTCATGGATCAGTTGACTGCCACGCTTAAGAAAATTGAAAAGCAGAACTACCGAGCTTATCAGCAAATCAAAGGTCAATACGACTTCACTGATTTCACTTTGTTTGTCGATCATGTACAGGGTGACCCTTATGCATCGGCGTCACGTTTTCGTGCGACTCGCGCATGGTCTTTGACTGGTCTTGAGTGGCTAAGAGACGAGTCTCCTGCATTTCAAAGAGGTGCACGTGATTTTATTGCGCGTAGTTTTGAACAGTTTGCTAAACAAGAAAACTCAGTATCAATTTCACTGACAGGCCAAACTGTACTGGATAGCACCGCGGTGTTGTTTACTGAAGAAGGTATTGAACTGCGTTTTCGAGTTAACTTACCGGCTGAAGGTCGTTCAGTATTGGGGAAAAAAGCCAACAACATACTGACTTTCCACCTGCCTAAGTTTATCCGTCGAGCAACTTTAGAGCGTGAACTCGACAAAGCCGCTTTAATTAAGCACTGCCAAGTTGTTGAAGACCAAGATGCCCTGCGAGAACAGTTAGAGGCCAATAACTTAGTCGCGTTTGTCGCAAACGGCAGTATTCTTCCTCGAATTGCAGGTAATTGCGACCTTCCAATGAAAGAAGCCGTTGAGTTTAAAGCCCCTGAATCTCTACAAGCCACTTTACATGCGCCAAACAAGGGCCATGTCACAGGATTAGGAATTCCAAAAGGTATCACACTGATCGTAGGTGGCGGCTTCCACGGTAAATCTACCTTATTAAATGCAATAGAGCGTTCAATTTACGATCATATTCCAGGAGATGGCCGCGAATACATTGTTGCCGATAACAAGGCTATGAAGATTCGTGCCGAAGATGGCCGATGCGTACACCACTTGAACCTGTCGAACTACATCAACCATTTACCGATGGGTAAAGATACGGCGGACTTTTCTACTCAAGACGCATCAGGCTCAACGTCGCAAGCCGCTTGGCTTCAAGAGTCTATTGAAGCGGGTGCAAGCACATTATTGATTGATGAAGATACTTCTGCTACCAACTTCATGATTAGAGATGAGCGTATGCAGGCATTGGTGGCAAAAGGTGATGAGCCAATTACTCCTCTCGTCGACCGCATTGGTCAATTACGAGATGATCTTGATATCTCTACCATTATCGTTATGGGTGGGTCGGGCGACTACTTAGACGTTGCCGATACCGTCATTCAAATGCACGACTACCAAGCCGTTGATGTGACTGAAAAAGCGAAAGAAGTTATCGCTCAGCACCCTACTCAACGCCATAACGAGTCAGAAGAACGTTTACAGACCTTCCCACCTCGAGCACTGAACCGCGTTGCGTTGATGAATATTCTGACTGACGGCAAGTTCCGTGTGAATGCGAAAGGCAAAGAGTCACTTCGATTTGGTAAAGAGTTTACTGATCTTAGCGCTTTGGAACAGATAGAGTCAGCCGATGAAGTCAACACAATTGGCTGGTTATGGTTCCAAATTGCTCAACTTCCAGGTTGGTGTAATCATCCGGCGAAGGAGATTGAAGAAATGCTGTCTGGTGAGTGGCATGCCGCTCTTCCTAAACAAGGCGACTTAGCCAAACCACGCACACTAGACGTTATGGCTGCCCTCAACCGCATGCGAAAATCTCAGTTTAAGTCATCATGCTAGTTTTGATACGCTGACAGAGACAGTTCAATCAAAAGGCAGCTATAGTTAGCTGCCTTCCTTTATCTTTATTCTTAGCGAATCATTCGTTTCTCAGTACATTCCACGCTTCACAAAGAACTCTAAATCTTTCTGCATCGCCATTTTCTCGATCAGGATGCCAACGAAGCGCGAGTTTTCGCCATTGTTTTCTAATTTCCGCAGGCGTAGCGTCAGTGTTAAGTTCAAATAGTGACAGTGCCTTTGTCTTATCTACGCTGGCTACTGACGAACCACCGATGAACTTTTGATAAGTTGTCCAAAATTCATTCAACAGTCGACGCACTTCATCTTCGTCCGCTTCGTAATTGCGCCAATCTAAGTAATACTCACGCAAAGGATCATGAATATCGATCTTATGCCTCAAAGCTTCCATCGAAGACATGAGCTGAATATCCATGGCTTCGACTTGAAGCCAGCTATCCGGATACAGAGTGTCTTGCAGTTGATATAATGCATTCATGATCAGGAAGTTTCTTTTGAATAAATCCTTATCGGGAGAGTCGTCCAGCTTTGAAATATAACCTTGTTCACCCAACGAACTTGCCAAGGTGTGCACTTTCCAATTAGAGGGCTGTTTTCTCAGAATTTCTAACATTGGCCAAAGCAGCGGATTTTCTATTGCATGAGGCTCAATACTATTGACAGTACGTTGTCCTTCCATTCATCCTCTCTGACACGAGTTTAGGGCCCCATTCACGGCACAAAAAACATAGTTTCCACTTTGTAGCATAAATGCAAAAAGGCCGATAGTCATTCACCATCGGCCTTTGTAAGGAGATCACGTAAAGGTTAAATAACCCCTAGCTCACGTAAACGTTCCATAAGGTAGCTATGTGCAGTGTAGCGCTCAGATAACACCACTTCCGGCTTTGGATGCAGGAACAACGGTAATGAGATACGTGACTTTTCTTGACGGCCACCCGTAGGGTTGATTACACGGTGAGTCGTTGAAGGGAAATAACCACCTGACGCTTCTTGAAGCATATCACCAATGTTGATGATTAAGTTCCCGAAGTCACATGGTACATCGATCCAATCACCCTCTTTACTCTTTACTTGCAGTCCAGGTTCATTAGCAGCAGGCAAAACCGTTAACAGGTTAATGTCTTCATGCGCAGCAGCACGAATAGCGCCTGGCTCTTCTTCGCCTGTCATCGGTGGGTAGTGAAGCACGCGTAGTAATGTTTTGTCACTGTTATTGATCATTTCTGACAACGCGATAGAGAACTTCTCTTGAACGTCCTTAGGTGCGTACGCTTCAACCCAGCCTAATAGCTCTTGAGCAAACGCATTGGCACGCTCGTAGTACTCTAAGATTTCAGCTTTAAGCTGCTCTGGGATCTGACCCCAAGGGTAAACATGAAAGTACTCTTTGATGTCTTTCACTTTGTGCCCTTTCGCCACTTCAGACACAGAAGGTGGGAAGTAGCCATCTTGGGTGTCTACGTTAAAGTGAAAATCATTCTTTTGTTCTGAACAGAAAAACTCATGCCAGTTTTTGTAAATTGACTCTACAAGCTCTTGTGGAATCGGGTGGTTTTTCAACACACCGAACCCCGTTTCGCGTAGAGAGGTAACGAACTGTTGAGCAGCATCGTCAGCAAGATAATCGACAGTTTCCAGTTTCATGGCTTTACTTCTTTTTTATTAGACTGAATCATGGATTCTATGGATGGGCATGTTGTAAATCAAACTTTAATGAAAAGTGCACGCGCAAACGTTTTAATGTTGAGCAGTTTGCCAATAAATCAACATTTTCAGTGATCAAAAAACCCATTAAAATATCAATTGCACACCGTTCAATTAAGTGCAATCATTAACACAATCTATGGAGTCCCACTGTAAGATAAATTGAAGGATCAAATAACTCTATGAAAAGCACCTCGACACTCTTAGGATTAACGATTTTTTATGCCATCGTGTTTTTATTTTCTGCGTTGGAACCTAACTCACGCGCAGTTTGGTTTGCGGAGATTATCCCGGCGATTGGTATTCTTGTTGCTATTTGGGCGATTTCGATTCGCTATCAGTTCAGTAATACGGCTTACTTTTTAATGTTCATCTGGCTCTGTTTGCACACTATCGGTGCGAAATATACGTTCTCCGAAGTGCCGTTTGACTGGTTTAACGACATGATTGGTTCAGAGCGAAATAATTTTGATCGCGTTGCGCACTTTTCAATTGGCCTTTACGCATATCCGATCGCTGAATACTTGATAAACAAAAAACGGTTCAACAAAGCGTTCTCTTGCTGGTTTGCTTTGTTTGCTATCATGTCACTTGCTGCTGGCTATGAGATTATCGAATGGTGGTATGCGGAGTTGGCTGGTGGCGATGAGGGAATTGCCTTTCTGGGCTCGCAAGGTGACATATGGGACGCCCAGAAAGATATGTTGTGCGATACCGTTGGTGCAGTGTTGTCGTTATTCTTAATGTCGGCTCAACGTCGATTCTCTCAACCATTCTAAATAAGGGTTAAACCCATCAACAATTGGAACCTGTACGATTTGAGCTACCTCGTATTCGTGCAGGTTTTCTATTTTCTCTTCCACCAATTCATAAAGTTCTCGACGAGTTTTGATCACCAGCAACCATTCGTTGTCAGTACAAATCTCCCCTTTCCACACATAGTGACTTTCAATAGGCATCGTTTGAATACACGCGGCTAATTGAGCATCTAGCAAACCTTTAATGATCTGATCTCGATTTTTTTCATTACTGGTTGTACTTAAAACCATGCAATAGTCATGTTTCATACTCATTTTCTAGCCCTTTATTATTTCATCGTCACTTTGCCGCCAATCATTTTGTAAGCGGGGGTTCCTCTTACTAAAGTGTCTCTTGCAAACTCTTGTCCGCAAGCGGGGCAAATACATGGGGTTTGTGTGAAATCGTCAACAATGCGCTCTTTGAAGCATTTAACCAGTGCGCCTTTCCCGCCTTTACGGTACTTAAATAGTTGAGTTTTACATTTAGAGCAAAAGATATCGACGGTTTTCGTCGGTTGTTTTTTATTCGGTTTCGCCATGGTTACTTTCTATATCCGGTTTGACCCATACATTATTAAAATCAAACCAACCTAAGGCATTACACTTTGCATTTTGTAACGCACCGCTGTGGTCTTTATTCACGCCTAGCCAGCAGTGAAACATAGGAATCACCTGACAGCTTTTTACTAACTGTCGTCCTAGCTCACGCGCAGGAAAGTCTGTGTGCATGCCGGCACGCCATTGATCGACAAGTTTAGCCCATTCACTAAAATCGTAACCTGAACTGAACTTCTCAATATCACTGTAATCCAGGAGCCAGCCCGCCAACGCGTCATTTCGGTTCGTTGCAATGCCCATAGCTTTCACCCAGATATCCACTTCCTCCGGTGCGGGCGGTTGAGAATCATAACGAATAAACTCAACCTCTATACCGTGCGGTTTTAAGAGTGTCTTGATGGCCTTGGCAACTACTGGAAACATCGGATGCTTTTTCTGATACGCTACGGAAATTACCTTATTAGCCTGTGGTACGCTGCCCGCTTCTGCTGGCCTAAGATCAATCCAACCAGGCTTAAGGCCAAAGGCTTGCAATACTCCCAGTTCCATCACTTTATCTTGTGGAACATGCGAGTAAATCTGGTGACTGTTGAGGGTTTGCGAGAGGAACTCTGCCCAACGTGGATCTTTTGCAATCCCGGTGTTTTTGTTTAGTAATAGGAATGTACAGCCAGGGTCCAGCTCGACTTCATCGGATGAACCTTGTTTATCCATCTTCGGCT
Organism: Vibrio sp. 2092; assembly: GCF_033339635.1. NCBI lineage: Bacteria > Pseudomonadati > Pseudomonadota > Gammaproteobacteria > Vibrionales > Vibrionaceae > Vibrio > Vibrio sp. 2092. Next base: position 185,490 of record NZ_JAWOUY010000008.1, read on the forward strand.
TTGACAGGCTTGGATAAACCATTGAAGAATAGGCTTCATCGATTACCCACACCTCCACTTGGTCAAGTAAAGGGCGAAAACCAAAGTAGCCATCAAAAGCAGTCAAAATAAGACGCTTATCATCATTCATTTTAACTTGGAACGGCCCTGTCCCTATCGGTTGTCTATCGAAGCTTTCAGAACGCAAAGCACTCGGTAGCAAAATTTTTGCTTGCGACTCACTCAGAGCCAGAGGAAGGTAGCGATCAGGACGGACGAGCTCAATATCAACGGTCCACTCTTGTGGTGAAGACACCCGCTTTATGTGAGAAAACAAGTTCAAGCCATTTAACGCAAGCACACTCTCAAGAACACAACTGGTTGTTAACGGTTCACCATTATGAAAGCGTACTCCACGACGAAGATAAAAACGCCAATGAGTATCAGAAATTGCTTCCCACGTGTGGGCTAAATCTGGTTGAAGTTGTTCATTTTCATCAAGGCGAGTGAGTCCGCTAAAAATTTGTCTGGCGATGTGCTGTTCAGAACGCCGCATCGGTTTCTGCGGGTTTAACATCGACAATGGTCGATAATAAGGCAAACGCACGACCTGCTCGCCCTGCCGATGTTGAAGCCCTAAATAACCTTGGATAACCTGCGTCAATCGTGCCGCATCGTTATCAAGCGCATCTAGAGCCTGACCGATTTTCCCTTCATCGAGATAACGCCTGGCGAGGTTTTCGCTGACATCGCTTCGATTACGTTTAAAAACGAGTTTCGAAAGTTTTCCTCGACCCGCTGCCGGATGCCACTCAATCCAGCCCTCTTCTTCAAGTTTATTTAGAACAATACGAGCATTACGACGTGTACAAAACAACGCTTCGGTGATGTCTTCGAGCTGAACGTCCGTATCGTGACCGGAAAATTTTTCAAACAGTGTTTCGAACTGAACACGTAAACGAGGGCTACTCATAAAGAGGAAATTCTTATCTTGTTGTCGATAAGCTAAGTTTCCTCATTTTTACCAAAAAGTGCAAACATCACACTATAAATTATTGAATATCGATACCAATTTCTCGCGAAAGTTCAGCCAGTTGTTCCTCGTTGTCTAGCTTGATAGACCATTTACACTCTGCTCCATGAGATAAAACAACGTTCGCTCCTCTACCCAGCAACTGAATTGCATCGGTTTGCGCTTGCAAGGTTACCATTGCACTGCCGGAGAGCTTAATCACTATTTCACGCTGGGTTGCAATGATTTTTCCTAATGAAAACTCAATCACCATCTTAGTTTATACCGACTTTGTTTTGTGTTGTTTCACAGCGATGGTCAAGCGACTGGTACACACTAAACGGCCTCGCTCATCAGTGATATCGATTTGCCACACTTGCGTTGAAATACCCAGATGAAGCGGTTTTGCCGTACCAATCACATGACCACTTCGCATGGCTCGCACATGGTTCGCGTTAATATCTAAACCGACGCAGTAGCTGCCCTCATCGACAGAGAAGTTTGCAGCTAATGAGCCTAATGTTTCTGCGAGCACGACTGATGCACCACCGTGAAGCATTCCTAAAGGTTGATGAGTAAAGCTGCATACGGGCATGGTTGCTGTAAGGGAGTCGTCAGTGAAATCTGTATATTTAATTTGTAGGTGCTCGATCAGGGTATTTTTTGACGTGGCATTCAGAATCTCTATGCTTACGGGCTTTTTCCATATACTCATTGTTTTACTCTTAGTTTCACAAACTGGTTTGTTAGGTTGTAACGATGTGCTAGGAAGCTAGCATAGACGCTACTTGGGCATAACTTCAAGACGTAACATCTCACCTTCTTTATTAATCAGATGAATAACTTGATCCATGCATCATGTTACTATTTGGGTATATACTATTGCTTCAAAAAAAAAAATTAAATGGAGCCTGTTATGAAGGTATGGATGAAAGCCTCTGCTCTTTTAACTATCGCGGGTTTAACGGCGTGTAGCGCATCACCGACGGGTCGCAACCAGATCCTGATGTTTTCAGATCAGGAAATGTCATCGCTTGGCGCTAAATCTTTCGAACAAATGAAGAAAGATATCCCAATCAGCAAAGATCGCAAAACGAATGCCTACGTTCAATGCGTTGCCAAACACATCACTGACACCATTCCCGCTCAATCTGGATTTAAAGACTGGGAAGTCGTTGTTTTTGATAGTGAACAAGTCAATGCGTTTGCTCTACCAGGTGGGAAGATCGGCGTGTATACCGGGCTTTTAGATGTCGCGAAAAACCAAGATCAGTTGGCAACAGTCATTGGTCACGAAGTCGCTCACGTCCTCGCTGACCACAGTAATGAACGTCTCTCACAAAGTCAGTTAGCAAATGCCGGGTTGTCTCTAGCAAACGTTGCCATTGGAGCTTCCGAGTACAAACAGTATCAACAAATGACGATGGCGGCACTTGGTGTCGGTGTTCAATACGGTGTTATCTTGCCATACGGTCGTACTCAGGAATCCGAGGCTGATATTGTCGGGCTGGAATTCATGGCAAAAGCAGGTTTCGACCCACGTCAAAGTGTCGATTTATGGAAAAATATGAGTGCTGCATCAGGTGGTTCTCAACCACCTGAATTCTTCTCAACCCACCCATCGCACAGTACGCGCATTAAAGATTTACAAGCAACCATAAATAAGCTGCCTGCGTATAACGCGAAAGCACCAAGATGTGGCTAATTCATTGCTACTATCGTCTACTATACTTAAGCTTGCCAAATAAAAAAGCTCCCTAGGGAGCTTTTAATGATTCTAATCAAGTGCCCAATATCTGTAGCGGCAAACTTAACAAACTATCTCCGAGAGTGGCAAAATACCAGATGATAGAAACAAAACCTCCGACAGAGACCAAGTACCAAGCCAGTGAGAATAGCTGCCCATAACGGGTTAATGGCAATAAATGGCTTTGATGTCGAGCTCTCCATTCCATCACCACTTCCAACATTCCCATTAACAATAAAAACCCTAGCAACGTCAGACCGAAATAGTAACTGATAAAAATGCCTAATAAAGCGGTCGCAATACTGCCAACTAACCCGACCCAAGTATTCATTGAGAAGGTAATACTTTTGAGCACATGGCCACCATCTAATGGTAAAATAGGCAGCAGATTAAATAGGTTTAGCAAGGCGTTAAACACAGCAAGCCCAGCGAAGATCACCTCACCAGTCATCCAATAAAGCAAAGTAAAAACAATACTAAGTACTAAACCGAAAAATGGTCCCATGATTGAGATAACCACATCCTGCCAGCGCGTGTTTATCTTTTCGTCACTTAGCGCCAAACCACCTAGGAATGGAATCAAATAGATTCCTTTGGTCTTCATTCCAAAATACTTCATCGCTCTAATGTGACCATATTCATGGAAAACCAAACAAGCGATCAACGCTAGCGCGAACTCGATGGAAAATAGCCAAGAATATGCAGCGAGACTTGCAGACGCTAACGCCACTTTAATAACTTTCGCACTTTTAAGTGCTTTCATCCCAAGAGATACGAGGCCTATTACACTTAAACGCTTTTCGGATGGTGGCGTAACTTCTGGCACTTGGCGCTCGATGTCTTTTTCATTTCGACAACCTTCATTGATGAGCTCACCGTTAATTGTGACCTTGTAACTCAATTCAAACGGTTGCCATGTTAAAGAACACTCCAAATGACAGTTCAGGATTTCCTCACCCGCAGAGAGCTTAAACTGGTGTAGACAAGTCTCTGCGGTATTGTCACTGGCATCGATTTGAGACACCAACGTATTATCCCAATATAACTGCTGCCACCCAGCCATCGATCCTTCGAGCCTTAGCGAACGACCTAAAAATTCAACATTCAGTAATTCCAATGCGGTTCCTATTGCGTCTATTGAATAACTACATAGCGAGCGCGAATTATGCCTGTGAAGTGAAGAAACCGCAAAGCGAGCTATCTCTTGATTTGATCGTTATTTAACTATAAAGCTCGCAAAACAATTCTGGTCGTACCATTCTCTTCAAAAATATAACGATAATACATGCCCTTACAAGCCATCGTTTGACCTATGCATCATATTTAAAACGCAAAATACGCTCAAACTTTGACAAGTTATTAAACATACAATTAACATTACATTTACATCACCGTTGTATTTCGCGTATTAACAATTGGTGTAAGTACCACACAACAATTACAAGGACTTCGGTCCAGCATTATGACACCCTAGGAGGGTCAAGGATGAACAAGAAGCACTGCTCTCTGCTTACAATTTCAATATTGTTTGCGTGTAATGCCCACTCAGCGGGCTTCCAGGTAGCTGAACATTCGGCATCTGGTCTTGGTCGAGCATTTTCAGGTGAAGGGGCTATCGCAGATAATGCCAGCGTCCTTGCCCGTAACCCTGCAGCAATGACACTTTTCAAAGAAGCTCAATTTTCGGGCGCGTTATCTATCATCGACCCTGAAGTCGATGTGTACGACACTGTAAACAATGAACACGCGAAAGATGTCGCTCCTTTACAGATCGTGCCAGCAGGTTATTACATCAGCCCTATCAATGATAACTGGGCTTGGGGTATCGGTATGTTCACAACATACGGTGTTGCTACCGACTATCCAAATGATATTTCCGCAGGTGATATGGCGGGTGACACTTCCCTACTTTCAGTAAACATCAACCCTAATGTCGCTTACCGTATCAACGAGTCTTTCAGTGTCGGTGGTGGTATCAACCTCGTATACGCTGAAGCAGAGCTGACTCGTCACAAAGGCGCACTCGCCGGTATTTTAGGTGGTAATAAGTCCGATAACCTTGTCGGCATGGAAGGCGAAACTTTCGCTTGGGGTTGGAATGTCGGCGCTTTATTTGAGCTAAATGAAAACAACCGTTTTGGCTTTGGCTACCGCTCTAAGGTTGATCTAGATTTTGATGACGGTGAGTTTAGTAGTTACGACTCTGGTCGAGCTTCATCACCAAAAGTTGATGGCCGTTTAAAAATCTCTCTCCCTTCAATTATCGAATTATCGGCTTTCCATCAACTGAATGAACAATGGGCTGTACATTACGGCTGGCAACAAACCGACTGGAGCACATTTAAAGAACTAAAAGCGACCAGTAACGAATGTAATGACGGAGTATGTTTCTTTAAACCTGAGAAATATGAAGACAACAATCGCTACTCCATTGGTGCAACTTACATACTTAATACAGACTGGACATTCCGTGCAGGCTTTGCGTACGACGAACAAGCAGGTGAAGCGACATTGAGTATCCCTGACAGTGACCGTTTTTGGTACAGCGCGGGCCTAACTTACGCAATGAGTGAGAATTTAACTTTCGATGCAGGCTTTGCACTTGTTAAGAGTAAATCAGGCTCTTTCACTGAGACAAATGCTCTGGGTGAAGAGATTAAGTTTGACTCAGAAGGTACTGCTTACATCAGCGCGGTACAGATGAACTACACCTTCAAATAATGGGATTACGGAGTAAACCAATGAAACACACGTTTAAATTATCAATGCTTTGTTCTGCAATCCTTCTTGCTGGTTGTGGTGATGATACCTCCAGCTCTGGTACTTCCGACAAAGTTCAATTTGAAGATGAAGTCCAAGCATTGCTTGATCGCGAAACATCCATCAGTTTTACGCTTCAAGGAGCGAACGCAGATGTACCGGCACCGTCTTACTTATTAATGGACACAAGCGATGGTACGCTTGGTCTGCCAACTGATGGCGATGATGCTTTAACCAACCCTAGAGCCTCAATGAACACGATGGATGGATGGTCAACGTCTATGCCAATCGTTCTTAACTTCAACGGCGACGGTTTTGCAACGGGCATGCTGTCGTCTGGTGTTAAAGTCATCAAGATTAACCAACGCTTAACCGAGTGGGACGGTAAATCTAACCCAATCGAAGAGGTACTCGTTCAGAATCAGGACTACGTAGTTCAAGCAAAAGGTAGCTCTCTATACATCCAGTTCTTGGCTGCACTTGATGAGTCAAGCGAGTACATTTTTGCGGTTACACAAGATGTTACTGACGTGAATGGTGAGCCAATTGGTACATCAGCAAGTTATGCGACTGGTAAATCGAAAGAAATCGTTTATGAAACTGGCGACCTTGCTTCTGTTCAAGCAGTCACTCAGGCGGTTGAAGGCATTTTTGGTCTAGCTCAAGTTAATCCTAACGACATCGTTTACTCCTCATGGTTCAGTACCCAGTCTGTAGGTGATACGTTAGCGGCAGTCAAAGGAGTAACCGCTACTGGTTTTTCTACTGGCGCAAACACACTAAATACCGTTTACAAAAATGACTCAAACGAAGGTTCAGTAGACTTATCAACGGCCTACACAATAACGCTCGGTGAAACCCAAGACTTTAGCACTGCGCTAGACTCTGACGATGACTTTAGTAAATACATTAGCGATCTAGACGCAGCTAAAACGGCAATTAAAGGCCTTTACATGCAATCAGGTGCCGATGTAAGCGTGACACAAGGTGTGGTAAGACTGCCTCATTACTTGGAAAAAGGCGCAAGCTGGAACATGCAACCAATGGTATCTGCGATGCCAAGCCTAGCGAAGCTAAGCGCAGCATTAGCGGATCCGAACGAGCAAGCAAACATGGTTCAGCAGCTATCAACAGGCGTTTTTGCAAATGATCCTGTTGATGTGACAAAGCTTGCTACAGATCCTACAGAGCAGCTAAAACTTGTTGGAGCTAAGCTTACTCTTACCGATGGTACCCAGCTTGATAGTGAGCGTATTATTACTCGCTACTCGCCTGTTCCCGTAGTGAAATCGGTTGAAGATGTCGAAGTACTGGTCTTCACACCTAAATCTGGCGTCGCGACAGACGTTGTGATTTATCAACACGGCATCACCTCAGCGAAAGAGAATGCGTACGCGTTCGCGTTCAATATGGTAAAAGCTGGTGTGGCAGTTATCGCTATTGACTTACCTATTCATGGTACGCGCAGCTTAGATGAACAACGTTCCGCAAATGCGAATGTACTGGCTTATCTAAATCTTTCCAACTTAGCCGTTGCGCGTGACAACCTACGTCAAAGTGTTCTGGATGTGTTAGGTTTGCGCGCTAGCTTGGTAGTATCTGCTCAAGGCGGTCTTTTAGCTGGAGGTCCTCTGCAAGGCTTCAACCCAATGACGGGTTCAAAAGTCAAAATGCTAGGTCATTCACTTGGCGGTATTGTAGCTACATCTGCCGTCGCAGCAGCAAACAATACATTGGGCAGCCCTTCTGCGGATGCGCTGTACACCTTTAGTTCTGCATCAGTACAGAACTCTGGTGGACAAATTGGTAATTTGTTACTGGGTTCAGACAATTACGGCCCTCAGATCAAACATAACCTCGCTTATGCAGCATCAAAAGACTATGCGAATTACGCTGATGCATCATGTGCGGATCTAGAAGATAAAACATGTTACGAAGCTTTTGAGGCTGCGGCAACGGAAGCTCAAGTAGCAGCGCTAGAAGCAGGTTTCTCACAATTTATCTATGCAGCACAGACTACACTAGACACTGTCGATCCGTTCACAAACGCTTCAGATTTAGTGGCATCTGGCTCGCTAACGACACCATTCTTTATGACAGAAGTGGATGGCGATAGCACAGTACCAAACAGCGTTCCAAATGCACCATTCGCGGGTACTGAACCGCTTGCTAATAAGCTAGGGTTGAAGACTGTGAACAGTACGGACACTACTGTGAATGCAACTGCGAGCTTTGTACAGTTTAATGCTACTGCATCGCACAGTACTTTTGCTTCGCCAAATGGCACTTTGTCTGATATTGATCATCATGTAGAGATGCAGATGGAAAACACTGACTTCTTAATGGATGACGCACTAACAGGTGTCACTAACACTTCTGTTTTGAAGTAATCGCAACACCCTTCCTACCAAAGCCCAGTTTCTACTGGGCTTTTTCATTTCAATTGTATTCAAACCCACTCATATTTCCTCTGCTATAGTTAAATCGATGTCTTTGCCTAACTCACTTGTTTAAAAGGAAAACTCTATGCGCGTATTGACTGTTATTGCCACTGTATTACTTCTTGCTGCATGCGGAAGTAGCCAATATCTGATGTCGACAAATGAAGGGAAAATTATTACCTCTTACGGTAAACCAGACCTGAACGAGGAAACGGGTATGTACGAGTATGAAGACATGGATGGTAAAGAAATGAGCATTTCAAAAGAGCAAATTGTCCAGATTGTCGAACGTTAACGACAGGCCCTCTGTAAATTAGAGGGCTATGTTCTAGCCACCCTCTCTCTACATTTACCTCTTTTAGGCTTGTAATCGTTGTAGAAATTGACACAACCAATTCATAAGCCAAAACAATTAATAGTGTCTTTTATACTTCCGTATTATTTATTTAGCGAATATTTTACATCTTCACCTTAATCAGGTTGGAGTATTGTAAAATCTAGTCTTTAATTCGCTAACACCCTTTTATTTCTCAGGATAAAGTGGATAATACCGCCACAAAATAACATTACTAAGGTGAGTCCTTATGTCTATTGAAGCTACTCTGCTTGCGCGCTGCGAGTCAAAATGTGAACTGTGTTCTTCTGAATCTCAACTAACTGCATACGCTGTCCCACCTCACGGTAATGTGACGGTTGATACTGCCATTATGGTTTGTGATAAGTGTCTGGGTGAGATCGATGAGCCAAAAGACATTAACCACTGGCGTTGTCTAAACGAAAGTATGTGGAGCCAGGTTCCTGCTGTACAAGTGACTGCATGGCGCCAACTCACTCGCCTAAACACAGAAAGCTGGGCTCAAGATGCTCTTGACATGATGTACATGGAAGAAGAGCAAATGAACTGGGCAATGAAAGGGATGTCTGCTGACGATAAAACTGTTGACTGTAACGGCACTGAACTTAAGAAAGGTGACGATGTAACAGTAATTAAAGACCTACCAGTAAAAGGCACTAACCAAGTAATCAAACAAGGTACAGTGATTCGTGGCATTAGCCTTGGCGATGATCCAAAGCTAGTTTCGGGTAAGGCAAATGGTGGTCAGTCGATGTACGTGATCGCAGAATACTGCCGCAAGAAGTAATATCGCACTTCAGTCATGTCAAAACGGGGCACCAATGGTGCCCCGTTTTTCTATACAACACTTAATCTACTCTCATGTCTACCTCCTCTAGAGTGTTTCTTTTCTAGGGCGTAGGTTGAGTAGGCATGTTTTACAAATAAAAAAATACCGGCTCATAGGCCGGTATTTCTTACACTATTTCAATATTAACGGTACATACCGATGTCTTTTTGAATATGTGCTGACAAGTCTTCTGCGTAGTAACTGCGTGGCGCAGTGTTATCTACAAATAGAATGTCCAGTAAGTGAGCAATCAGTCCTTTGAAGTTAACCGCGTAGGTTTTCTTATCCATAGAGGTTGGTAAAGCTACATTTGTCATTTGCATTGCTTGTGCCATGATTGCCTCTCTTTAAAAGCAGTAGTCTGTTTAGTTGGTTGTATATTAGTCAGTTTCTTATTGTTTAAGAAATGACAAATTTTACCCATTCAAATTAGAATTTCTAATAAAACAAACTCATTACAAAACTCAAAAATACAAATGAATAATAACGGCATAAATAATCACAATTACTGTAATTACATTGAATAACTGAACATTACCTGCATAATCGCCCCTTAACTCACAACATATATTTAACAATATTTTTCGTTGTTTCTTTTGATTTTTGTGCTTACTTTATATTTTTTGATTAGTAATATTAACGCTAGTTTGACGCTTCGCTTTATTTTTTAGAAGTGATGCCACCACTGCCGATGTCATCACAACAACTAAAAATGTGAGAGACCATGTTGTAGGAATCTCATATTCTGTTCCAACCAATAGCATTTTTACCCCGATAAACATCATGATTACTGATAATGCTGGTTTTAAGTATACAAACTTGTCTAACATTGCTTGAAGAACAAAGTACAGCGATCGCAAACCCAGTAATGCAAATACGTTCGCGGCTAAGACTAAAAATGGCTCTCGTGTTACCGCGAATATAGCTGGTATAGAATCCAACGCAAACATAACGTCCATTACTGCAATGACACCAACAACGATCAGCATCGGTGTTGCCACCCACTTACCAGCTTGCTTTAAGATTAAGTGATTTCCTTGGTAGTCATCTGTAACTGGCAATACCTTTCGAATCAACTGCTCCGGATATGGATTAACCTCTTCTGCTTCGCCTTTGTCGCGAGCTAGCTTAACACCCGTCCAAATAAGGAAAGCAGCAAATAAGTACAATACCCAGTGATACTGTGAAAGTAACTGAGCACCAACCGCAATCATGACAGCGCGTAAAACTAGCGCACCTATCACCCCCCAAAGCAATGCTCTCGGACGCAAATGCTCCGGCACACTGTATTGTGCAAAGATGATGGCAAACACAAACAAGTTATCAACGCTTAACGACTTCTCTAGTAAGTAACCAGTTAAGAATGAAATCGTTGCTTTGTCGTTCGTATAAGCGCTATGTGGCGCGTAAAAGTCCCAGAATAAATAAATAGAACCTGCAAAAACAAAGGCAAGCAAGAACCAAAAAACACTCCAAACGATGGCTTTTTTCATCGTGATAACGCCACCACGTGTTTGATAGATATCAAGCGTAACAAGAACAAGGGTAAATAAACCAAAAGCACCATACATCGCTAATGATTCTTGAAGAGGCACCGATTGGCTCAATTGGGTGGTACTTTCGATAAGAGACATATTTCCTCCCATGGCGGAAGGACTTCGTTTGGTGACCTTCCGCATACAATAACAACCAACAGCCACATAACGATTATGTGCTGCTAGTCAATGAATGCGTTGGTCTCGTTGAAGTGTTGATGTGAATAAACCACGTAACACCTTTACTTACCGGATAAGCTGATGCTTAACGAGATGACGATAAGTAAACTTGCGCTAACTACTCCCCAAACGCCGACATAATAACGCCGAGCGTCAGGCTTTCCAACAAAAAAACCTTGTCTTATCGAAATAAAATTCTTATCAAAAATCAGGAAGCACTATAAAAAGAAAGAAATGGATTCAACCACCTGAACTTTAGTAAACAGACAAAAAGCAGCAAATGGCTCAAGACAAACTCTTCATTGGTTAGAGCCCTAACGGGGAAGATAGATACAAAAAAGGAGCATTACTGCTCCCTTTTGTAACATCCACATTCTTAGCAATTCAAAAGCCGCTTAGAGGCACAAAGTAGACCAGTGTTGACCAAATTGCGATCCAGGCAACCACGACTGCCGTATCTGCCCAATCTTTATTCCACATACTGCCATCCTCATCAACCCATGTAGTAAGTGGAGAGCAGCAAAATGAATACCAGTATCTATTATCGACGTCGCTTTGTGTAAAGTTTGTGACTTTGATTCAAACAGTTTGGCTCATCGGTCAGGAGTTCAATAAAACAATCAGCCATGGACAAACTGGTCACACGCCCTTCTCCTTTCATCTCCTGCAATGCGTCGTACCCCTCTTTCCCTTTCATCGTATAGGCAGAAGAAGTCCCTCGATACCAAACATCATCTTGAACACCTACCCATTGTTTACCATCAAAAATCACTAATGATTGAACTCTTTCACCTTTTGGGGCATCTGCGTGGTACTCGAAGTTTAAATTGTAAGTGTACGGATAACTGCCAGATCCAGTGCCTTCTACGCCATTGTTGAGTGCATTATTTATCGCGCCTTCAAGTGCACGGCGAATAGCGCTGCCTTTTACATCGTAAAAGCCGATAGGAACGGCAAAAGGCAACAGCCGTCCGGCAATGTCTGCCACTGTAATGTTGCCAGGGTTCAAAGAGGTTCGCACGCCACCCGCATTATGAATTGCAAATTGAACGTCATATCCACGTTTGTTTAAACAGTGCAGAAATGATCGGGCAACGGAGGAAGCCAACTCACTCTCACCAAATTCATCGGGAATTCTCACATGACGCTTTTTGGTGTCAACACTAGCAATGACTTGTGACTGTAACTGCCTGACCTGAGGAATATATTTATCGCTCAGGATCGCTTGAGTTTCCGGGTGTTTCTTACAAACCACGACATTCGGTTGACCATGGATGAAGTCGCACGCGGTTTCGAATACACCTTGGTCGAGCTGTTGGTTTAGCGTCGAGTCCCAAAAAATACGTCGACCCAGCAACAGTTCATTTTGTCCACTCAACATCGTTGCTTTACCGTGTTCATCAAACTCAATGACACAGTGCCCCATTGTCAAAGCATGGAAACCCGCTTGCACCACATAGGTATCATTAATTTTGATACCGTAGGGATCGTCTTGTCCTAACCCTATTGATGAAAAATCACCTTGCAACCGGTGGCTGTGTCCACCAACAATTATTCCAATACCTGCAACTTGCTCAGCTAACTCTAAATCACCTTCATAACCTAAGTGGCTCAGAAGAATAATATTTTTTATACCTGATGAATGGATTTGTTTTACGGTCGCCTTGGCGGTTTCAATTGCTGAGTGAAAAGGCGTGTCTGCATCAGGGTTTGCGATGTCGCTCATTTTATCTATGGATAATCCGAAAATCGCGACCCGCTCACCATGGAATTCTTTAACAATGTATTGAGCGCTCTGTGTATCCGGTTGGTAACTATATACATCCTTGCAATCACTGATACGGTGAGGTTTTTTAAGTGATTCATTGGATAAATCCCAGTTGCCAGCAAGCAATGGGAACTGAGTACGTTGGCAAAACAATGCAACTGGCTCATTCCCCATATCTAATTCATGGTTACCTAACGCCATTGCATCAATCTTTAATGCGTTCAATAAGTCGGCATTGGCTTTGCCTTTAAATAGTGAGAAATACAGCGTGCCTTGGAAGCAATCTCCGGCATGGAGGAACAACATCCCATGACCTTGGCGCTGAGCATCATCTCTTAACTGCTCGACTCTGGTTGCGATACGAGAAAAGCCGCCAGCACTGACATAGGGTTCTAGCGTGAGTTCATTGTTTATCTTAAGCTTTAACTGTAATGACGTTGGTTCAAAGTAGGAATGTGTGTCATTGATGTGTGCCAGTTTGATTCTCACTGGCTTATGATTGTTATTCATCTTCATCTTCTCTTTTTTCATTCCTTATAATAATAAGAAGTGAATCATGACAGAATCATGAATTTTATGAAACTGCGATTTAGGATTTCATGTTTAAGTGATCACGATGCTGTCCCCCAGCTTTGAAAGCAAGCCTCGCTTGTAACGGTCTCTATTCAGTAAGAGGCTCTCGTAATTTTGTGAACTGAGCTTAACTCAAAAATTCCGAATTCATATATGCTTAGGAGTAGCAAAATAACTCTCGATAATTCAAATAATTGCAAGGAGGATTGAGATGAGACTAGAACGCATCGAAATCTCCGGGTTTAGAGGCATCAAACGCCTTTCACTCTCTTTTGACGAACTCACCACGCTTATCGGTGAAAACACGTGGGGCAAATCATCATTGCTCGATGCCCTTTCCATCGCACTACCTGCCAATGGCTCATTGTATCAATTCAAACTGAAAGATTTTCACGTTGACTACTCAATTTCTCATCCACAAACACAACACTTACAGATCATTGTTTGTTTTAAAGCACAGGATAAAAACGAAGTAAAAGCGGGACGCTACAGACGCATAAAGCCTACATGGTGCACCAACGAAGATGGTGAGCAAGTCATTTACTATCGTATTAGTGCGTCTCGCGATGAGCACGGCATTAATACAAAGTACGCGTTTTTGGATCATAACGGCAAACCCAAAAAACTTCACCACTCAGAGAAACTCGCTATTGAGTTAATGACACTTCATCCTGTAATCCGACTACGTGACTCCCGACGCTTCCCTGATTTAAACCATGTCAACGGCGATGGTAAAAATGCTCGGATTGAAAAACGAATCAACAACACCTGTCGACGCTTATTGGCCATGCCTGGCCATGTGAATAAAGGTGAGATTCGTAGTAGCCTCGACTCAATGCAAACGCTTGTTGAACACTATTTCGCGTTCAGAAGTGTCAGTAAAGGTAACCCACGCAAACCTCGTGATGGTCTTTTCTATACAAGCCCTTCCTCTGATAAAGGTTTGAGTCAGTTCTTGAAAGAAACCAATGACAAACAAAGCCGCTTGCTCTTAATGGGGTTACTCAATGCCTATCTTCAAGCTAAGGGCCCCACTGATTTAAGGCGCTGTGCGAGACCAATACTGATCATTGAAGATCCAGAAGGTCGACTGCATCCAACTCATCTAGCGAGAGCGTGGTCCTTATTGCAATTATTGCCAATGCAAAAGATATTAACCACCAACAGTGGCACGTTACTCGGTTCTGTTCCACTGTATTCAATTCGACGTTTAATTCGGCTATCAGACAGAACCATCGCTAAGAGTTTAAACTCAACAAAGTTTGGTCGAGATGAGTTGCGCCGAATTGGTTTCCATATTCGTTTTCATCGTTCAGGAGCATTATTTGCGCGGTGCTGGTTACTTGTTGAGGGCGAAACCGAAGTTTGGCTTTTTCATGAACTGGCTCGTCAATGCGGGTATGACTTGGCTGCCGAAGGGGTTCAAATCGTTGAGTTTGCTCAATCAGGTCTAAAATCACTCATCAAAGTAGCAAAAGAGTTTGGTATTGATTGGCATGTCGTTACCGATGGCGACCCAGCAGGGAAAAAGTACGCGCATGCAGTGCGAGCACAGCTCGACCATGATCAGGAAAGGCATCGACTTACGGAGTTACCCGACCGAGACATCGAGCACTTTCTGTACAACAATGGTTTTGAACTTTTCTTTAAGGACATCATCAAAGTTCCTCATGACCACCCTATCCCTGCTAAAAAAGTCGTAAATCGTGTTTTGAAAAAACATGCAAAACCGGACTTAGCTTTGGCTATTGTTTCTCATTGTGAAGAGAAAGGCATGGAGTGTATTCCTGTTCTTCTGCGCTGGACACTTAAACGCGTTGTTACCATGGCCAACGGCAATACATGAGTTAGACGTATTTTACACTCAGCGTATTGTCTTGTAATACAAAAAAAGCACACCAATTTGGTGTGCTTGTATCAAACATCATTAATTTTGATTAAGGGTATTGAGAGGGATAAAACTCAATACACAGTGGATACCAATAAGATCGGGGGTTCACTACTGTGTTTGCTCAGCAAGCGAAGAAGAAGTAGCGGTTGATTTCGTATGCAACCATAGCCCTGTCGCTTTCATTAGATAGCCAAACACACCACCTAGCAACAACGATGGAATGACAAGTTGCCAGTTTCCGTCAGCCGCAAATGTTGCGCATGAACCAATAAAAGTACCAGGGATGTACGCGAGCCAAGCCTGTTTAGCTTGAATACACATGAAGAATGCCACAATAGCGGTAATCACATAGCCAATAATTTCCAACCCCACGTAAGTGGAACCGTGAATAATTACCATTGCCCAGAATACGCCTGTCATATTGGTGATTAAGCTGATGCCTAGTCCTTTCAATCCGCTCGTTGGCGCTGCAAAGTAGCTCGTGCAACCTAAAAAACCAGCCCAAGAAAGCAAACCTAAAGAGATGGCGATCCAACCCCATACGCCAGATAAAATTCCAGTAGTAATAGAAATAGCTAAAAGTGTCGTCATGGTAGTCATACCTACTCGGCTATTATCGTACCTATATGGTTCAATAACTGCCTTCATACATTGAAATCAAGGACACATGTTAGATACATCAGCTCAGCTTATCTGTGATATTGATCACAATAAGATATTATTATTTTCACAATTTACATTAAAAGTTTGACGCAACCGATAAATCAACAGATTTAGGGAATAAACCAACTCATCTCGTAGGCATATTTAATCAACCTTTAAAGAACTGAAGGCTTCCCTTTCATCATTCGCAGCCCCTCTCTTTTAATGCAGTCGACTAATGGGTTTTCTGCCATATCTGAACGCCATATAAATGAAAGCGTCCTTTCCATTTTTAACTCAGGTACATTTAATGCCACAAGGTGACCTGCTTCTATATATCGCTCTACATCTAAATACGGTAAGCAAGTAAGGTACTGACCATTAGCAACTAAACTACGTAACACCGGAACGTGTTCGTACTCGCGCCACACATCCAAATCTTCAATAAGGTGGTGAATGGAACTATCAAATGTTTTTCGTGTGCCAGAGCCATGCTCTCTTAGTACCCACTTCGCTTGCTCTAACTGCGCAAGGCTAACAGACTGATTACGCGCAAAAGGATGATGAGAAGCTGCGACAACAGTAAGATGATCACGACACCATACTTCTTGGTGTAAACGGTTATCATCACAGCGCCCTTCAATAATCCCTAAGTCATACTTGTAATCTAATACCCCATCAATCACCCCTTTTGTACTTTGTACACCGAGGGAAATACGCATTTCTGGAAAGTCATTATCAATGATACTGATAAGGTCGGGAACTAAGTGCTCTGCTGGGGTTTGACTCGCTCCCATGCGAATCTCACCACTCAATAAATGTTGCTCATAGAAGCCCATTTCAATCTGCAATGCATCTTGTAGCAAGCGTTTTGCTTTTGGTCGTAACCACATCCCCCAATGGGTTAACGCCATTTGCTTGCCTTGCCTCTCAAACAACGGCCTGCCAAGCATCTTCTCTAATTGCGCAAGCGACATACTCGTCGCTGATTGTGTTAAAGCCAATTTTTCTGCGGCTTGGCTTACACTGCCGGTATCTGCAACTGCGTCGAAAACCGCTAATTGCTTAAGTGAGTAGCGCAAAGTGTCCTCCATTATTAGTGGGTATTTCCCAATTCCCACAATTGTTAAAGCATGCCCCAATAAGCAATAGAGTTCATTTTACCTAGCCCCGTAAAGTTATCAATTAATTTGATGAGGTTTCTAAATATTATCAATTTTACCTTACTAACCGTTCTCCCTATTCTGAGTACGCGGTTCGGGAACACCGCAAGCCTCAATGGTTTTGAAACCGAAGTCATTGAGGCTCTTAATAAAAACAACAATTTCATTTTTGAGTTAATAACCAAGGATTTTTTATGCGATTACAAATTAAGGAGTCAATATGGCGGTGACCAGTTCTCAAAATCACCAGTATTTTTCTCCAAAAGAGATGATGGTTGAAGCGGAAAAATTTGCGTTAAGTAAGGCAAACAAAACCAGCAGTATGACATTAAGCCTCGCCATTATGGCCGGCGCGTTCATCGGGTTAGCATTCTTGTTTTACATCACGGTGACCACCGGCAGTACGGGCGCTGGTTGGGGCTTGAGCCGCCTAGCTGGTGGACTCGCATTTAGCATGGGATTGATCCTCATCGTGATCTGCGGTGGTGAATTATTTACCAGCTCCGTCCTATCCAGTATTTCTTGGGCCAATAAGCAAATCTCGTTCGGTAAGATGCTTTCGATCTGGGGCAAAGTTTACGTTGGTAACTTTATTGGTGCGATGTTCCTACTTGCGCTGGTTACTGCTGCTGGTCTTTATCAGATGGATGGCGGTCAATGGGGATTAAATGCGCTTAACATCGCACAACACAAACTTCACCACACTCTCATTCAAGCGTTTGCACTCGGTATTCTCTGTAACCTGTTGGTCTGCCTAGCGATTTGGCTGACATTTAGTTCTGCAAATGCAATGACAAAAGCAGCAATGACAATTTTGCCTGTGGCAATGTTTGTCAGCAGCGGTTTTGAGCACTGTGTTGCGAACATGTTTATGGTTCCACTTGGTATTGTTATCGCGAATTTTGCACCTGAATCTTTTTGGGCATCTGTCGGTGTGCCCGCGTCACAATACACAGACCTAAACATTAGCCACTTTATTACCGCTAACTTAATTCCTGTCACGCTTGGCAACATCGTCGGCGGAGCGGTATTAGTTGGCCTTTCAAACTGGTGTATTTTTCGCCGACCAGAACTAAAAGCAGCGAATGTTTCTTCTATCACTACAACTACAACACTGTCGTCAGTTAAGGATTTCACCATGAAAAATGCCTCTTTTGTTAAAGACATTATGAACCCAAAACCAGTCACCGTTCGTGCAGAAACGCCAATTGCAGCCGCGCTGGATGTGTTACTTGATAACAACGTAACTAGCGCACCTGTTGTAGACGTACAAAATCGATTAGTTGGCTTCTTCTCTGCTCACGATGTGATGGTAGAACTATGGTGTGAGGACTACATTCCGGTGAAAGACCAAAAAGTCGTCGACATCATGAGCCGAGATGTGGTCGCAATTGACGCTGATGATCGCCTCGTTGATGTTGTGGAGTTCCTATGTATCGATAAAGCGCAGTTGTACCCAGCGAGCAGTATGGGTATTGCCACTCGCTTGACGTCTTTGTCTCTCGAAGAACGCGCTAAAAGTATCAAAGTAAGTAAGCCACAAGTGCTTCCTGTGCTTGAAAATGGGCAGATGGTCGGGGTCGTTACTCGTACTGAAGTATTAAAAGCACTACGCCCGATTTTTGGTGAGCGTTTAAACCTAGTGGAAAAAAGCGAGTTAGAAACAGCGTAATTCGCTAAACATTTACAACGTCTATTGGCTTTCAATCGCTATCACTGACTGGTTTATCGATGTTAGTGATGTGATTAAGATAATAAAAAAGCGCTCTTCAAGTGAAGAGCGCTTTTAGTGTATCTAAAAGGAACTAATTACTTCTTAATACCTTCGATATGAAGTTCCATATCGACGTAGCTTGAAGCACCCATTACTGGGATGTCAAAGTCAGCAAGCTCTAGGCGAGTGTTGCCAACAAAGCCAGCGCGCTCGCCGCCCCATGGGTCACTGCCAGCACCAACGAATTCAGCCTCAATAGTAATAGGCTTAGTAACACCGTGTAGCGTTAAATCACCAGTTACATCTAGTTTGCCATTGCCTTTATCAACCACTTTTGTGCTCGTAAAGGTTGCTTCACTGTATTTACCAGCATCGATGAAGTCACCACTACGAATGTGTTTGTCACGTTCAGCATGGTTTGAATCTAGGCTGGTTGTATCAACAACAACATTTACTTTTGAGTCAGCAATGTTGTTTTCATCAAAAGAAAAGTCACCAGAAAATGTATTGAAACGACCTTTGATGAAACTGTAACCCAAGTGGCTAACTTTAAAGTTGATTGAAGCGTGAGCACCTTTGGTATCGATGACATAATCTGCAGCTTGCGCACCAAATGGCAGTGCCATAGCGATAGCTAATCCTGTAGCGAAAAGTGACTTTTTCATTTTGAAGCTCCTAACATTTTTCTTAATGTGTTGTCTTTATCGATAAAGTGGTGTTTTAGTGCAGCAATAGCATGTAAGCCTGCAATCAGGATGACTGCCCAAGCTGCATAGAAGTGAATCTCACCTGCAATATCTGATTGGCCTGGGAATAACTCTCCCGCTCCTGGCACGGTGAACCAATTAAACACTTCGATGCCGCGTCCATCAGACGTTGAAATGAGGTAACCTGAAACAAAGATGGTGATCAATAGTAGGTACATGACACCATGCGCTGCTTTAGCAGCAAGCACTTCGTAACGTTTGCCTTCTACCTTTGGTGACGCCGTCACATGTTTCCATACGATGCGTGCCAAAGTTAAAATAGCGAGTAAAATACCGACAGAGCGATGGTAATGCGGCGCAGTTCGATACCATTCGCTGTAATAGCTAAGGTCGACCATCCACAAACCCACTGCAAATAGACCAATAATGCACAGCGCTGATAACCAATGCATCACGCGTGCAGTAAGGTTGTAATTCTTTACCAGTGTATCCATCTCAAGTTCCTAGATATATTCCTAAGTTAATGCTGAGCAAGAAACACTACATTAACCTATTTACGTCATATGAAACAGATTATTTACCATCATTTACATCCAGCCAATGGTACCGTATCTATCAAGTTGTTCGAATTTTTTGAAGGAACTTTAAATCGTTTGTAAAACTGAAACTTACAGCTTAATTTCTTGTTCTATCTCATACAGCTCTTCGGAAACTTCTAACATTCTGCGTTCAACCAGTAACTTGGCATCTTCAACACCCTTGTTATAGTAAATTGGCCCTAGTTTTTCTGTAATAAAATCAATTAGAAACTCACTATCGAACTGGCCAATTTCAACATCTAGCTCGTCTTGCATGTAATCTTGAATGGCGGTGGCCAGCGCCTCTTTTTGTGCGCGTTCTAGCTTTATCATTTTTTCCCTTTCAAATTTTTGTTCAACTTCTGCTTCTTTCGTGTTGCTCTATTAAAGATTAGACACGGTCATTTGTGAGAAATTTGGTGTTTAGATCAAGAAGTTGCCGAAGTAAATTAGTCTATTCTCAAAAGACTATGCTAACCTTTTGCAGTTCGTTTTGTAATTATTAAGGGATATTCTTTGCTACTCGACCTAGTTATTCAAAGTGTTAATGATTTTCAAGACGACTGTCTTAAGCTGTGTGAAAAGCATTACCCTGCGGTGCATAACCAAGGCATGAGTGAGCATCATCTTGGTCTCGCGTTTTCAAGAAGGATGGAACATACTTTTCGTCACTTTGGATACAACTGCGTGATAAAGCCAATCGAAGTGTTGGATTCTCCAGACCTTCCCCATCACTATCGAATTTCATCCGACATCGGCACTGTCTGGGTTCTGAGTTACCATATGGTCAGTGCCGGAAAATCTTGCCGGGAAAACTTACTCTCATCAATTACGGAATGGCAGAGTGAATATGGCTATGCCTTACAGCCTAATGACCTACTCTTTTTGGTTTGTGATCATTGGATAAGTCGCAGCAAAACGAGCCGAGAATTGCTTCATTGGTGGATGGGGGAACTACCCGATCAGATCAACGAATACACAGAACAAGGAATCACACTGTACACCAGCGAGTCGCAACTCACGCAATCGTTGGACACTCGATTCGGTATTAGCCCTTGTTACATTAAGTTTGGGCATCCTTTACGGCGTTCGAACAAACAGCAGTTAGTCAGAAAATATTTGCAGTTGTATGCCGTACTGCAATGGTAGCATCAAATTGAAGTGCTGAGATTATCAATTATTTCATCAATTTGTTTGATGTCACTCGACAAACCTACCCATCCATTACCATCGTTCTTGCTTGAGTTAATGAGCACACTTAGATTCATTGCCAATGAAATAGAAAAATTAGCGCGATAACGCTGATGTTGAGACATTGATTTAGGTTGTGGTAACAATGATGAGCATCTCGCAACTACTTAGTTGCATCCGGAAACAAGCCGACGGGCAGTATATTGCGAAATACGCGAACTTCACTCTCCGCAGTGTCTTTCAACCCATATATAAGAACGATATTTCCATCGTTGGCCTTGAAGCACTGGTAAGAATTAGCAATGCCAATGGCAACATGGTTAGGCCAGATCAGTTTTTCCAATCCAAAGCGACTCCCACTCAAGATTTGCTCAATGTTGAACGCTTAAGTCGCCTAATCCATATCAAAAATTTCTCTCAGTCTCGCTTTCACACAAAACAATTGTTTCTCAATGTATTACCGGTAGCGGCAGAGATACTAGTCAAAGACATCACGTATAACCGACTGCTAAAACAAACCATTTATGAATCGCATTTGATGAATGAACAAATCGTCATGGAGTTACTTGAATTGAAGGTGGAGGATGAACTCTCTTTGTCTCAAGCTGCTCGGGAGTTAAGTCTTGAAGGATTTAAATTAGCGATTGACGATTATGGCGTCAATGCATCGACAACTGAGCGAGTGAGAAGCGTTTGCCCAGATATAATCAAGATGGATCGCTCTTTATTGCTAAGGTATGAAAACGGTGATTTTAAAGCGCTTAACGATGCATTATCACTCGCAAAAGCGTTATGCTCTAAAACCGTTATCGAAGGAATTGAAACCGAGCATCAACTTCGCTTAATGAAAAAGCTCGGTTTCGATATGTATCAAGGGTACCTACTTGCTATCCCCCAAACGTTAGACGTCTATGAAGAGGCAAAAACAGCCTGATTATGTAAGAACAAAAATTTGCGCGGTTTAGCGAGAGCTACGTGATTTACCACGATTCTTATGAATCGCCAATTTTGCTTTTAGCTTACGCTTCTCAGATGAACGACTACGACGGCGCCCACCCCCATTTTGTTCAGGCTCAACTTCTTCTACAAGACTTGGTTCGAAACCTGCCAGCCATTCTTGGGGTAAGCGTTGATCAAGCAGGTTCTCGATAGCTTGCAACAAGTACTCCTCATCTCTACTCATCAGAGAAACCGCCAAACCTGACTTTCCTGCTCTTCCAGTGCGGCCAATTCGATGGACATAATCTTCTGCTTTGAATGGCATATCAAAGTTCACGACTTGTTCTAGCTCTTGAATATCTAACCCTCGTGCTGCCACATCGGTTGCAATCAAAGCACGCACCTTACCTTGTTTAAATTCATCCAAAGCTCTTTGGCGGGCGCCTTGTGATTTATCGCCGTTGATAGAAACCGCTTTGATGCCATCTAACTTGAGCTCTTTCGCTAACTCATCACTGCCTTGCTTCGTTTTTGTAAATACAAGCACTTGCTGCCAATTCCGCGAGCCAATTAAGTACGCTAGCAATTCACGTTTCCGTTTTTTATCCACTGGATAAACCATTTGTGTTACCGTTTCAGCAGTCGTATTTGCTGGTGAAACTTCGACTTCAACTGGCGATTCCATGAGTTTATGCGCAATAGTTTTGATTCGCTTCTCAAATGTCGCAGAGAACAATAGGATCTGTTTCTCAGCAGGCAAACGTCGGAAGATGCGCTGCAAGTCAGGCCAAAATCCCATATCTAACATACGGTCGGCTTCGTCTAACACGAGCATACCGGTTTTAGAGATGTTTACGTTACCATTAAACAGGTGATCCAAAAGGCGGCCTGGCGTGGCAATCAAAATATCAGCGCCCTCTTCTAACTTTCTCTTTTGTACGCCAATGCTTGTACCACCATAAACACACACGATGCGAAGTTCTGTTTCTGCCGAGTACTGATTCAAATTATCAAATACCTGCTGTGCAAGCTCGCGTGTTGGAACCAAAATCAATGCTTGAGGTGTGCCGTTAAGTTTCTTTTGCTGAACGGTTTGTATGATAGGTAAACCAAACGCAGCCGTTTTTCCCGTACCAGTTTGTGCAGCAGCAAGTAAGTTTTTTCCTGCAAGGACGTGTGGAATTGACTTTTCTTGCACTGGTGTTGGCGTCACGATATTTAGATTGCCTAGCGTCTCGATTAGCTTTTGTTCGATGCCTAAATCAGCAAAATTAACAGACATGTGTAACCTCATTATTTTTGGAGCGCAGAGTTTACCAGAGCCCCTAAAGCCATACTACTTTTCTATCTCATTGAGTTGAGTCGTTAAGCTGTTGCTGAAAATCATACGACTGGCGCAAAACATCTCGATAAAGTGACGAGAACTTCTCTTCTAATTCGGTGTAATCACTTTCAATCACTTTAAATGTTGTGGTTAAGTCTGCCATTCTAGGACTTCTTTGCGATATCCGATGTAGTGCAAATTCTATATTGTCTAGATCTTGATAGGATTGAAGCCATCGGCCATGCCACATTCTGCTGTGGAGCACCAAAAAACGTGGCGGCAAATGTTCATGAACCTCTCGGTTTACTCTCTCGTATGCCGTTTTTACAAAGTGTTCGAGAGGCACGGAATGAAAGTCGTTCCAGTGTTTTGCGAGGCAATGATCCCAAAACATATCCAAAGCGATAGGTGCAAAACGTCGCGCAACACCAGTGAAATGAGGCTTACATTCGTTGACGATTGGATGATGGTCGGTAATACGGTCAACAAATCTATGTAATCTGATGCCATTTGAGATATCGCGATCATACAGCTTGCTTGGATCTCCTTTTACGAAGTCTCCAAGCAAGTTTCCCAACAAATGGCTGTTACTGTGATCTGCGATATGCAGGTGGGCTAGAAAGTTCATTCGACGCCAGTTTTGGCCTCTAGGGCTTGGTGTGACATGAACCTAGTATAACGTCAATTACGACGAGATGAGAGTGTTCCGCTATTCGGCTTCGTTGTCTGAGCCAACGTATTCCGACAAGATAATGCCAATTTCAAGCGCATCTAGCAGCTCTAGGCTCTCATCGTTTTGGTATTGGTCGCTCATTGTGACCTCCTTTATTTTAAGCTCTCTTGCTTTTACTTGCTGACGGCCTGGCTCTTGCCATATCCACATCAGCAACTCCTTTTTATAGTCTTTATATGACACATTCATGACAGCGAGAAGTAAAGATTTAAAAACCTATGAGCATAATCAAAAGTAAACGATTGCAATTAGATTTCATATCCGCTTAACACTTTAGAGAAATGACTCTTTTATCAACATTCATGTCAATTTAAAGATATAACATACTGTTATAGGCGTCCTTAGATCTCATTTCTTAAACTAAATTTAGTATTCGTTACATATTTTGCTGATTAACTTCGCATATTTTGTTTCGATATAGCAATAGATTTGGTCAATATCTTTTATCTCTAATGGAGCTTTAAATGAGAGAAGTTGAGTTTAGAACGATAGACAGGCTGTTTATCAAGATGTCTATCAACGACAAAATGTGGGTTATATTCCTACTGTTTTTAGTAGCCCTCACTTCAGTGGCTGGAAGCCGCTACTTCAATGAAATACAACAATTTGAGCAGCAAGCCATCTCGGCGAGCGAAGCGAAGCTTTCTGGTATCGTTGATGCTCAATCAAACCGCGCTACAGAAATTGACGGCGTATCGAAATCGAACCGCGTAAGCGAGAGTTCTTTTGTCGATGGGTCTGTCACCGCTTATGCCAAGTTGCATTCTGGAGAAGTGATTAAGCTGACTCAAAATGTGTCCACACAATACGAATCGGTAAAATCATCAGCTCTATCGTCACTATTACTCAGCTTCTTATGGGTTATTCCTTTTGCCCTATTCTCTTACTGGGTGGCAACGTTTATCGGAGGAGCTCTGTGGGTTTTATATACAACAACCGAAAAAATTGGTGACGGTGACTTAACCTCTCGTCTTGGTTTTCACCCTGGTCGAGATGAATTCGGTACCATCGGCTGTGCGCTAGACAAGTCTATGGATACCTTAAGTGAACTGGTTAATAGTGTTAAAAATAATGCAACGATGTTGAGCGAGACATCTTCTGCATTCGAAAAAGATATGCAGTTGAGTGAAACCCAGATATCTCATCAATATCAAACGCTTGATTCAGTCGCGACGGCAATGGAAGAAATGACAGCCTCTGCAAAGGAGGTATCAAGTATTTCTCAACAAGCAACGACGCAGTCAGACCAAGATGCCCAGAAGATCGAACTAAGCAGAAGCCGTGTACAAAACGTGATTGGCGAGATAGAGACGTTATCTAGCTATATTGAACAAGCCTCTACGTCAGTAACCAATTTAAACGAGAATACGACGCAGATTAATGACGTGATCACAACGATTAACGCCATTTCAGAACAAACTAATCTGTTGGCGCTAAACGCAGCAATCGAAGCAGCCCGTGCTGGTGAACAAGGTCGTGGATTTGCAGTGGTTGCCGATGAAGTACGTACATTAGCAAGCAGAACTCAACAGGCAACAGTAGAGATCCAAGCCATGATTGAGAAGCTTCAAATTGAGAGCCAGAACATTGCTTCAATCACCAACCGAACCGTTCAGCAAGCTCAAACCAGCAGCCAGCTTATTGATGAAATCGGCCATGATGTTACCTCTATTGCCGAGTCAGCACGCTCATTAATGGACATGAGCATTCAGATTTCCACATCTGCTGAAGAACAAAGCGCAGTTGCTAACGATATTGCATCGGAACTTTCAGAAATTCGTAGTCAATCAAGCACAATCAGAGAAGTGGCGGAGCAATCTACCGCTGGCGTCGCTAATCTCACGCAAGCCTCCGTTTCTCTTGGTGAGATATTACAACGCTACCGCACCGCATAACGTTGTGGAACTTATGATCAACAAGGGCTCCTTAAGGAGCCCTTTTCTTTAAACCGTGTTCAACTATTACCTTCGATATTTTCTACGACATCCAAGTGGATATTTGAAGTGAATCTCAAGTTCTCGCTGTACCGGATGAAATAATGTTCTTAAACAAAGCGTTCCGCTATGCTTGATCTTGCCAATTCCAATTTGCTGCTGGAAAACAATATGAATAATTACAAAGACACAAAAGACATAGAGAACCTGAATTGCCCACTCTGCCAAGGAGATGAATATCTCATTTCATCGGATGGCGAGAAATTCACATGCGCTGCTTGCGGATTTCATACAAAAAACTTCTCATCTATCCAATGTCTACATCAAACGCCTTACCTACAGTCTAAACTTAAGCACATCCACAGCTTGAGTCCGGTTTGCCATTAGTAGGTCAAACAGAGCAGCCACACAGCTGCTCTTTTAATTCATCTAAATGATGGATGCGAATTACACGCTCGTCATCAACAAGATTGATAGCTTCACCATTAAATAACTGTATCGTTTTTATACCGGCGTTTAGTCCCGCCTCAACTCCTTTAGGCGTGTCATCAATATAAAGACAGTCACTTGGTAAAAAGCCCATGCTCATAGCACTGTACATGATTAAATCGGGCTCAGGCTTCCAACTATTCGCATCGAATGCCGAGAACACTTTCCCTCGGAAAGCATCGAGTAAACCGGTTAACTCCAAAGCGTATTCAATTTTATCTTTAGGTCCATTAGACGCCACACAATATTCGATATTATGCGAATCCAAAAACTGAATTAATCGTTTTGCGCCATCCATCGGCTGTAAGTGACGCACAAAAAGAGACTGGACTTCTTCTCGGTATTGCGGCTCTAAAACATCAATTGGGACTTTGATATCTTTCAATTCTTTAGTATCTAAAAGGATGTCAGCGAGCTTTCCTCCTTTAAAGTGAGAAACGCACTCTTCCATCGTTAACTCAGCCCCATGCTGGTTAAATACATTGACGAGCGCTTGGCAACACAGTCTTTCGCTGTCGACCAACGTACCATCACAGTCAAATATCACGCACTTAATATTGGTAATTGCCATAGCCATCTCCAGACGTCTTAAAGGCTCAAGCCCAAGCGATTTTAAGAATGTTTGGATTAATCTTATTTGAGTTTGGGATTGTTGAAACGACGAGCTTGGCATTTCATGGAAATAGAAGGGAGCAATTACAGTTTTTCTAAGCAAGATCACCCAACGTCATCTTGCTTTACTTTTTATGCACATTGATGTGTAAGTTAGTTTTCGATAACCACTGAGTCTAACAGTTTTTGCTCGGTGCTTAGTCTTTTAGCCAGATCAGCCACAAACGAGCTTTTGTATTTTGATTCAGAAACAGCAACATCAGAGATGAGTGTATTTCCTTCGAGATGGCTAACAATAGCAGCACCAATTGGGACTCCAGATTTAAAACCAACATATAATTCAAAATCTGGCGTGAGGATAATCTGTGTCAGATATTCAATGATCATATCTTTATCATACTGCTGTTCCCAGCGCTGAGATTGCAAGATAGAGAACATAATGGTCAGTCGATGAAAATCGACCAGAAAAATATCGTCGGGGTTAAATTCAGAGTCACTTTCCAGTAGTGTGTCTTTGTCGACTACTTGATACGTTGCTTTTTCTAGCGTTTTGAAATAGACATCGCGCCCTTTCAAACTCTCTGGTGTCGGAAATTCAACTTCGACCAGATCATACAGCCATGTATTTTTACGCTCGATACTGGCTAACTGTTGTTCATTCATCTTGATACCTTCGTTTAGAGCAGTACATTAGCATGAAGCCCGCAACAAACCTAGCGCACATAGACCTTTCCGTGGCTAAATTTTGTTTTAGGTGCAAACCTCTGATAGATTTCATCAATATCTTTCCTAGTTAAGGACAAAAATAATGAAAAAGATGCTGTTAAGTGCATTGCTTGCTACTACTCTAGTTGGTTGTTCAGATAACGATGTTGCTGACGTGGGGCTCGGTTGGTTTACTTTGAAAGACATCAAAGTCGGTGAGTTGAAAGACGAGGTGGTAACAGGTGTCACATGTCACATCGCCTCTATCGAAGCGGATTTCAGCTTAGCAGATCCAAGTGATAGCTCAATATCATGTCGTCAGACTGGCGAAATCACACCGGAAATGATTGCAAAAATAGATAAGAGTAAGTCCGGTGAAATTGTATTTAAGAAGTCAAAAAGCATTTTCTTCAAAACAATGAAGGTTCGCCGTATTTATGATGCCGATAACCAAACCTTACTCTACTTGTCTTATACAACAAAAGAGACCGATGGTAGTTTTAAGCATAGCCTTTCGACAGTCCCACTTTGGGGTACCAAGGCTTACGTTGAGCCAACTGAAGTGAAAAAGTAACGCGGGTAAATTTAGTTAGCGCGGAGCAGGCTCTTTCCGGGCGCTGCTGAGCAACAAGTTTAAAAAACAACCCATTGCAATACGACAAGCGTCATAAATTGCAGCTGCTTTGGTTGCTATTTACTCAGCTCGCTGATTTTTTCAGCGAGCTGACTTCTTTGTAATAAATCGCCACGATTTTCATTTTTTTGTGATACAATCCCGCCTCTTTTTTTTCTCACTCAAGAACAAGCATGAAGTTTCCTGGTCAGCGTAAATCTAAACACTACTTCCCAACTCACGCTCGAGATCCATTAGTAAACCAAATCCGACAGGCACCTAAGCTATATCGCCCAACTATTGTTGGTGTCGGTCAAACCATTGTAGATATCGAAGCACGTGTAGATGACGCGTTTTTAGAGAAATACAACCTGAGTAAAGGACATTCGCTCGTTCTTGAAGAAAGCAAAGCAGATGCACTTTACGAAGAACTGGTTGAGCAAGGCCTGATCACACACCAATACCCAGGTGACACGATTGGCAATACTCTTCACAACTACTCAGTTTTAGCCGATAGCAAATCCGTTTTGCTCGGTGTGATGTCTAAGAACATTCAAGTCGGTTCTTTTGCTTATCGCTACCTTTGCCGTACGTCTTCACGCATGAACCTTAACCATTTACAAACGGTAGATGGCCCTATTGGTCGCTGCTACACCCTAATTTCTCAAGACGGTGAGCGTACATTTGCTATCAACGAAGGTCATATGAATCAACTACTTCCGGAAAGCATTCCTGAAGAGATCTTTGAGAAAGCATCAGCCCTGGTTGTTTCTTCTTACCTAATGCGTGGTAAAGAAGAAGATCCAATGCCTAAAGCGGTACAAAGAGCGATCGACTTTGCTAAGAAGCACGATGTCCCTGTTGTACTTACGTTAGGGACAAAGTACGTTATCGAAGGTAACGCACAGTGGTGGCAAGAATACATTCGCGAAAACATTTCTGTTGTCGCGATGAATGAAGAAGAAGGTGCGGCGCTAACAGGTGAAACAGAGCCGCTAGCTGCTGCTGATAAAGCACTTGAATGGGTTGATCTCGTACTGTGTACGGCAGGACCAAATGGTCTGTACATGGCTGGTTACACCGACGAGAAAGTAAAACGAGAAACCACACACGACATCCTTGAAAGCTCCCTCGAAGCCTTTAACCAGTACGAGTTTAGTCGTGCGATGCGTAAAGAAGACTGTCAAAACCCAATGAAGGTCTACTCTCACATCGGCCCTTACCTTGGTGGACCATTAGAGATTAAGAACACTAATGGTGCAGGTGATGCAGCCCTTTCAGCCTTACTGCATGACATGGCAGCAAACTCTTTCCACCAAAAAGAAGTGCCTAACTCAGAAAAGCACGAAGTACGATGCTTAACCTACTCCTCACTTTC
Source organism: Vibrio sp. 2092 (assembly GCF_033339635.1). Lineage (NCBI taxonomy): Bacteria > Pseudomonadati > Pseudomonadota > Gammaproteobacteria > Vibrionales > Vibrionaceae > Vibrio > Vibrio sp. 2092. Next base: position 215,282 of record NZ_JAWOUY010000008.1, read on the forward strand.
TCAGATTTGTAAATACGCAAACCGAGTAAGCTATGAAGTGTTGACGCAGCACTCTCCTCGCCTATCGCGAGCGCTTCCTGAACGAGAAGATAGCTTAGAAGAGACTTATTGGGATCGTTAAAACGACAGCTTTAAAGCTAAAAATATATCAAGGTCACCATTTGGTGGCCTTTTTGTTTTTATCTAGCACCATAACGAGTAGATTTCGTTAGTATGTCGCACAATACGAAGCAGTAAACTCTTTACAAGCCTAACCGAAACAGTACCATCACCAAGCAGACCTTTGCCTCACAATAATACTCGTTATAACTCAGGTAGTTTTTCAACGCTACCCGTGTGCCACTTTGGGGATTCTCCATGCAGTCAGATATCGAAATTTGCCGAAACACACCACTTTTTTCTATTGATGTTATCGCGGAAAAAGTAGGACTATTGCCCGAAGAGTATGACACTCACGGGAAGCACAAAGCCAAAGTCCACCCAAAATGTTTGGAGCGACTCAAAGCAAATGATGACGGTAAACTTGTACTCGTCACTGCGATCACGCCGACTCCTCTTGGCGAAGGAAAAACCGTTACGACGATAGGACTGGCGCAAGGTTTAGCAAAGCTTAATCAATCTGTTATTGCATGTATAAGGCAACCTTCGATGGGACCCGTCTTCGGTATTAAAGGTGGCGCAGCGGGCGGTGGTTATTCTCAAGTAGCTCCAATGGAAGAGTTAAACTTACACCTTACTGGTGACATTCACGCAGTGACAGCGGCGCACAACCTTGCTTCAGCCGCTCTTGACGCTCGCTTGTTCCATGAGCAACGCGAGGGTTATGATGCCTTTGAATCACGCACCGGGTTAAGAGCACTTAAAATCGACACGGCAAGTATTACTTGGAAACGAGTGATGGACCATAATGATCGTGCACTACGTAAAGTCAAAATTGGCCTCAATGATGCAGGAAAAACCATCAATGGTTTCGAGCGTGACGAAGGGTTCGATATTTCAGCGGCTTCCGAGTTGATGGCTATCATTGCACTAGCCAAAGATTTAAAAGACTTACGTCAACGTATTGGGAAAATTGTCGTAGCGTACGATTTGAACGGAAACCCCGTCACTACGGAAGATCTACAAGTTGCAGGAGCAATGGCAGTAACACTAAAAGAGGCGATTGCACCAACACTGATGCAAACTCTAGAAGGTGTTCCTACGTTGATCCATGCAGGTCCATTTGCAAACATCGCCCATGGAAATTCATCCATTATCGCGGACGATATTGCGCTAAAACTGTCAGGTTACACGGTAACTGAAGCCGGTTTTGGTTCGGATATGGGATTTGAGAAAGCGTGTAACATTAAAGCTGCTGCCGCCAACAAAGCCCCGGACTGTGTAGTGATCGTAGCAACATTACGCGGCCTCAAAGCGAATTCTGGACACTACGATTTACGGCCAGGTATGGCTATTCCAGATTCCATTTTTAATCCGGACCAAGCAGCATTGGAGGCTGGGTTTGAAAATTTAAAATGGCACATAAATAACGTTCATAAATACGGTTTACCTGCTGTCGTTGCCATTAACCAGTTTCCACAAGATTGTGTGAAAGAGCTTAAAGCTCTTGAAGATCTGATTCACCAATTTAATCCCGAAGTTAAAGTAGCCATCAGCACCGCTTTTTCGCAAGGCGGACAAGGCGCAACGGAACTAGCTCAACATGTTATTGATGCGTGTACCACGCCTGTAGAGTTTTGTCCGTTATACAACAAAGAGCAATCATTACTCGAAAAGCTCATGGCAGTATGTGAAGCGGGCTATGGAGCAACCAATATAGAAATGACTCCTATCGCGACTGAACAGCTCAAACATTTTGAGCAATTAGGCTTTAACAACTTAGCGGTTTGCATCGCGAAGACACCACTATCTATAACCACGGACTCCGCAGTCAAAGGGGCACCAACTGGTTTTACCGTCCCAATCCGCGAGCTGCGCTTGTGTGCGGGCGCAGGATTCGTTTATGCATTATCTGGTACCGTGATGACGATGCCAGGCTTACCTGATAAACCCGCATTTATGAACTTAGATCTTGATGATGAAGGAAATATCGTCGGTCTCTCTTAGTGCAGTGATAACGTATCGCTATCAGTGAAGTGAGCATATTCATTGAGTGAGTGGTCTACTTACCTATCCACTCACTCTCAACAACTGTGAAAAGAGTTGTCTCAGGCCTTCTACTCTTGAATTGTTGATACAAAGCTCTCCTGCCTTACATCAACGCGCCTGTTTTAGACCTTTAGAGTTAAGACGCTAACCCTAAGCCTTGTTTAGCCATAGTTATTAAGCTAGAAAACCCTATTTATCTTCTTGTTTTGTCGCCACTTTACATTGTAAATCCATACTTGTTGACTTCTCCTTTCTACAATTTTGCGCCAATTTGATGCACGGGCTATTTAGCGCTTCACTAATATGGTGCAGTTGTCTTACAGTGAAATTTTAACCTCCTTGATTTTTAAGGAGATATTCTATGGCTCGATTCTTGTAGTAGACTTTTCACTAATAAGCACATTAGCACATGCTTTTCAAAACCTCTGCGTTGCATACCACCTCCTTCAGGTTAGCACCGTTTTGATGCATGTCAGAAAAGGGAAAGGGAATACTATGGAAGACGCACTCGCCGTAATTTTAGCAGGAGGGATGGGGTCTAGACTCAGCCCACTCACCGATGACAGAACCAAGCCAGCCGTACCTTTTGGCGGAAAATATAGAATTATAGATTTCACACTAACCAATTGTTTACATTCGGGTTTACGCAAGATCCTTGTTTTAACCCAATATAAATCTCATTCACTTCAAAAACACTTACGAGACGGCTGGTCGATATTCAATCCAGAGCTAGGCGAGTACATTACTGCTGTTCCACCACAAATGCGCAAAGGTGGTGCATGGTATGAAGGAACCGCCGATGCGATTTATCACAACATGTGGTTGCTATCGCGAAATGATGCAAAGTATGTGGTTGTGTTATCCGGCGATCATATCTATCGAATGGACTACGCTGCAATGCTTGAAGAGCATAAAGAGAAAGGTGCTAAGCTCACCGTTGCCTGTATGGATGTTCCCGTAGAGGATGCTTCAGCATTCGGTGTAATGGGCACCGCAGAAAACGGGCTCGTTACTTCGTTTATAGAGAAACCTGAAACCCCACCTACCCTTCCTGGAAGCGCGACCAGAAGCCTTGTTTCTATGGGAATATATATCTTTGATATGGATGTTTTGAAAGAAGCGCTTGAAGAAGACTCAAAACTCAATTCATCAAGCCATGACTTCGGAAAAGACATCATACCTAAGCTAATTGATACCGAATCCGTTTACGCTTATCAATTCTGTGGAAGTAAAGGGCGCGTCGATAAAGATTGCTATTGGCGCGACGTGGGTACCATTGATTCCTTCTATGAAGCGAATATGGATCTACTAGAACCTGTGCCGCCAATGAACCTTTATCAGTCTAATTGGGCGATTCGTACTTACGAGCCGCAGTTTCCACCAGCTCGTACTGTATCGTCGGCCACGGGTAATGAAGGCATTTTTATTAACTCCATCATTGCTACCGGTGTCATCAATTCCGGAGGCTCGGTACAGCACTCCATTATTTCCTCTAATGTACGCATTCAAGATAGTGCAACGGTAGTCGATTCCATCATTTTTGATGACGTAGAAGTCGGTGAAGGAAGTCAGTTGGTCAACTGCATAGTTGATAAACATGTTCGTATTCCGCCACATACTCAAATTGGCATCAACAAACTTGAAGATGCGAAGCGATTTAAAATCTCAGACAAAGGTATTGTCGTCATACCTGAAAGTTACCAATTCGATTAAACGACAAACTATCACAACAAAAAAGCGCACGATAATCATCGTGCGCTTTTGTTTAAGTGCCTGTAAACATTAGGCTATAACAAATAATCCATAATAATTAGATGTTACATACCGTTGACCAGCTACCATCTGTACCCGGTTCAGCCGCTGTCCACCAGTTCGCTTGGTAAACCACACCGTTGTGGATGATCTTATCGCCTTGGTTAGCGTGGCTTGGATTACCTGCCCAATCCGTTTGTGGCAGAGCTGGGTATGTCACTAAACCTGTCGTATCACACGTACCTGGTTCAGTGGTACCACCACCCGTGCCCGCATTGAGATCACCAATTGGTAGATCTGGCTGTTCAAACTTAAACGCAAACTCTTTACCACCAGAAATCACTGAGTAGTTAGCCGGACCAGAGATTGGTAGGTAGTAAACCATATCAAGCTCGTAAGTGCCGCCCGCTGGCAAGTCTTTCCATGCTGGTAGAGAGAACGACACACGGTGCATTACGCCATCTAAGCCACCAATGTTGTTTGCACGAGTATGTCCAGAAGCAATGACTTTCAAACCACCACCTGATTGGTCTTTCGCGTTGTCCGGCGCAGATACTGGGATATCGAATTGGAATTCAGTACCGCCAGGGATCGCTTGACCAGTGTTGTTCGTAAACGTGATTTTCGGGTTAATTGGGTAGTTTTGGTCGCCAACTTTGAAGCCGCCAACACTAACAGTAATGTCTACTGCTTCAGTTGGTGTTGGGCCAGTCGCTACTTTGTTGCCGTAAGGCGTCGCAGACTTAAACTTGTCGTAGATAGCTTTGGTCATAGTGTTACCCATGTGGTATTCACCATTACCCGCCGCACAAGCTTGTTCAGTGGCATCTACTGCCGTACGATTACCATTTGCATCCAGTACGTAACAGTTGTAATCACCGGCTAGTTCCCAGAACATGATACCGCCGATCTCTTTATCGATAACGTAATCGGCTTTCACCTCGATAGAAGCTTTATCTTCCGTAGATAGGAATACGCTCTTCTCTGCGTTCCACAACCAAGGTGCCACAGCAACGCTATCGTAATGACGGGTATAAGTACCAACAAACTTATCTGAAGGATCGTTGACAGGGTCGAGACCGTAAGCAGCTGCGTAAGAGCCCCAAATACCGTTTTCTAGGTTCTTAGCATGCCACATTGGGTTAGAACCAGCGCCCATTTCGTTTCCTTTAGGGTCAGTATCATGCCACATGTTGTCGATACCAATAGCGCCGTGACCACAGTTGTTCTTCTCACCTTCACCTGTGCCCGGTTGGCACTCTGCTTGGTTTGGTAGTGCCGCTCGGCCCCATAGGCCATTTTCGCCACCAGTAACACCTTGCCAACCACGGGTGTAGTAAGGAACACCAATGTTGATACGACCTGCTGGCATAGAACCACGGAAGTAATGGTAAGCCCAGTCTGTGTTCAAGTAACCGATACCACCGTATGCAGCAGTGCCGTATACGTTCCACTGCGCTAACTCAGAGTCTTTACCTGTATCGAATAAAGCCGCGTTATGACCAACGTGATCATTCCAAGCCCCATGCAAGTCGTAAGACATGATGTTTACGTAGTCTAGGTACTTAGTTACATCGAAGGTTTCCATCCCACGTAGCAAGTAACCTGAAGATGGTGCTGCGATAGTCAGCATATAATGAATACCATCTTGCGCGGATGCCGCATCAAGTTTCTCACGCAATACTTTCATCAGCTCTTGGTAAGACGCCCATAAATACTGACGACGTGGTTCCATGAAGTCTTTGTCGTAAGGGTTACCAGCACCAGCCATTGACGTCGGGTATTCATAGTCAATATCCAGGCCATCGAACTTGTACTGACGCATCATTTCAACGGCAGAAGTTGCGAACTTCTCAATACCAGCATGATTAATAGAACCGTCCGCATTCGTCGTCATGGTGTAGAAGCCACCATCAGCTACACGATCGCCGTTCGTATCGAAGTGACCGCCCGTTTCAGCCCAACCACCAATCGAGATTAGCGTTTTAACATCATGTTTTTGCTTGTAAGTTGCTAGTGCACCAAAATGACCTTTAAAACCAAGAGCAGGATCTACCTCAACGCCTGGCCAAGTTTTACCTGTAGCAGGGTTGTTAGGATCATTAACGTCGCCAACGTTTACTTTGCCGTCAGAACCAATGCTCACAAACGCGTAGTTAATGTGAGTAAGTTGTTCCCAAGGAATGTCTTTAACAAGGTAAGTCGCTTGTGGGTCGTCACCTGATCGCCAACTGGTGAAGTAGCCGATTACACGACGTGGGTGATCAGCCCCCATTTTCTCACGACCTTCTTCATCATAAATAGAACAGTAAGGAACATCTACACCCGTTGTTTGATAAAGACCATCAGGACGACAATTAGATGTCACTGCGCCGCCGTTTACTGTTAACGTCGCAATTGCAGAATCTGCTGTTGCTCCAGCATCATCGGTTGCTCTCGCATAAACACTTAATGAGCCAGCTTGTGAAGGGGTTACATCCAGCGTGTATGGCGCTGTTGTAGCAGTGCCAGCAAGCACACCTGCAACATAAAAATCAACTTTAGCAACGGTACCATCCGCATCCGTAGCATTTGCAGTCAGTGTTACGGAACCACCCAGGTCAATAGAGCTCGCAGAAAGCGCGACATCCACTGTCGGCGCTTCGTTACCAGGTTGCGCTGATGCCACAGTTAACGTCACAACACTTGCCGTACTAACGGCACCTGCATCGTCATAGGCCTTGGTAGAGAACTCGTGCTGTCCTTCAGTTGCTGTCCACGATGCAGCATACGGCGCAGACGTTGCCTGACCAACTAATACACCATCAACAAAGAACTCTACTTTGCTAACAGTCCCATCAGTATCTGCCGCATCTGCAGCTAGGCTAACAACATCACCCGCAGTCACAGAAGCCGACGCAGAAGGCGATGTCAGAGTAACCGTCGGGACTTCATTCTGAGGTGGATCAACCGGTCCAGTGCCATCACAAGCGCCAAGTGTTTCCCACTCGCCCCACTCACCAGATTGCGCTGGATTGTTGTTTTGCGTCCAGTAACGCGCTTTATAAGCATTACCTTCATGCTGAACTTGGTCGCCACCGTTATAAACTTTTGATGATTGCCAAGTTTCTAGAGGGGCACAGTCAACTGCTGCGTAGCTATTGAAGGCCATAAGACAAGAAGCGGTGAGTGTGCTTAGTGTGAACACGTTTTTCACTGCGTTGCCGTTTTTAAGGTGCATAATCGCTCTTCCTTAAGTTATTGTTAAAACAATACTAAATGCGCTAAACGAAGCGCATCTATACTTTTATTTCGACGTAAAATAACTTAAGTACAAGTTGGTGATTTCACACTATCTATTTACGAGTTTTCCACACCGCCTCGCAACAATCCACTAAATGATTGCAACAACGTACCTATTATTTGGCACCAGTAACTAATTTTATAACTCAAATAAATATGTCACTCGCAAATTAATAAAAAAGGTAAAAAAAGTCGCCATTTTGAAATAAAGATCACTAAGCCTTTGTTGACCTTGGCGTTTCATTAAAATGCCGCTTGTACTCGCGACTAAACTGTGATGGGCTCGTGTACCCGACCATTCTCGCTGCATCATTAACACGTCTCCCCTCTAACTGGATCAATTCGCGCGCTTTGTTAAGTCGAACTTTCTTAATATATTGCAACGGAGATTCAAGCGTGACATTGCGAAATGCTTGATGGAAAGCAGACACACTCATGTTGGCTTCTTCAGCCAATGCTTGTACGTTCAACTGTTCATGATACGCTTGATGTACACGATTTAGTGCTTTAGCTACCCTCGCGTAAGAACCTTCTTGATGTGCTAGGTCAAATAAAACATACCCCTCTTTGCTCACCAAAGTACGATACACAATTTCCTCAAGAAGCAGCTCGCCAAGCATGATGACATCAAGCTCGTTACACATTGCTTTCATTAACCGCTTGCACGCATCCAACATACCTTCATTCATACGTACCGACTTAAGGCCGCAACGGGTTGCATCCAGACACTTATTACTGAATTTCTCAGCCTCTAATTTTTTAACGAGTTTATGAAGAAGCGTTGGCGAAATATCTATCGAAATGCCAAGTAAAGGCTCATTGTTTGTCGCAAACGCTTCGCACTCTAGTGGCATGGGAACCCCGACAACAAGGTAATCTTCGGGCCCATATTGCACTGGTGTATCACCAATATGAATGTTCTTATGCCCTTGACCCAATACGATGATGCCGGACTGATAGACAAACGGCTGGCGATGATTCCCTTTGCTACTGCGATAAAACCATACGCCATCTATCGCTGTTTTCTTCATACCTTCTAGGTCATGCAGCCCCTGCTTTTCAACATATTGCTGCATGATATCTGCGAGAGTGTGCATTAGAGCGCTCCATCAATGACCAACGAGTTTGGTCTCTATTATCGTTTCGAGCACTATACTTCCTCTCGACTTTAACTTTCTAGCTCAAGAGCATTAATTTTGTAGAAATAGGCAAATTATTTGCAGAAATCGACCTGTTAACGATCGTTAATCAGGACTAATATGCATGTATTCAATCTCCTTCACTGGAAGCAAGAGGGCTAATAATGAACTTTTCTTATGTAAACCCAACCAAGATTTTCTTTGGTCAAAAACAAATCGCTGCAATCAAAGAAGCTATCCCATCCGACCAAAAAGTTTTAGTGGTATACGGTGGTGGCTCCATCAAAAAAAATGGCGTGTACGACCAAGTAGCAGAAGCTCTTGAGGCACATGAATGGCTAGAGTTTTCAGGTGTTGAACCAAACCCAACCAAAGAAACACTCGATAAAGCAGTCGCAATGGTAAAAGAGCATGGCGTTGACTTTATTTTAGCGGTAGGTGGTGGTTCAGTCATCGATGGCTCCAAATACGTAGCAGCGGCATCAAAGTATGATGGTGATGGTTGGGATATCATGATTGGTAAGCACCAAGTCACTGAAGCGACGCCTCTAGCTGCAATTTTGACATTGCCAGCAACAGGCTCAGAGTCAAACATGGGCGCAGTTATCACTAAAAAAGAAACTCAAGACAAACTTCCGTTCATGTCTCCAGCAGTGCAGCCAAAATTTGCCGTGTTAGACCCAGATGTAATGAAAACACTGCCAGAACGCCAGCTTATCAACGGCATTGTTGACGCATGGGTGCACGTATGTGAGCAATACTTGACGCTTCCTACCGGTGCAATGGTTCAAGATGGTTACGCAGAAACACTGCTGAAAACTTTAAAAACACTCGGAGAACAGTTTGCGGAACGAGACGACGATATGTGGCGCGCAAACTTAATGTGGTCTGCTAACCAAGCATTGAATGGGTTAATTGGTAGTGGCGTTCCACAAGACTGGGCAACACATATGATCGGCCATGAATTAACGGCTCTATGGGGCGTTGATCATGCGCGTTCTCTTGCAATTGTCCAACCGTCGTTACTTCGTAACCAAATGCAGTTTAAGCGCCCTAAGTTAGAACAAATGGGTCGCAACGTATTTGGTCTTGAAGCAGGTGAGGATTTAGCAGAGCGCACAATCGAATCTATCGAAGCGTTTTATCATCAACTTGATGTCGCAACTAAGCTCGAAAACTATGGTGAGAGCCGTGAACAAGCTATCGATGCCATCATTGATCAACTAAACAAACACGGCATGACTGTTTTAGGTGAAAACCAGGCGATCACACTTGAACGTAGCCGAGAAATCTTAGAGTTAGCTGTCTCATAACTGCAACAATTCTTCACTGCCCTTCCTAGGGTTTAACGGTATTGTGACTTAACAGTCACAATACCGTTTTTTTATGCTATTTTGTAAGCCACATCACGTTCAAAACGAGGAGGCTTCTAAAAACAACGATTCCCTCCAGACAAAAAATCGGCCGTGTTGGTTAGTAAAGAGACAACTGTCCAGCTTTACACAAATAAAAATAATTGAGATCAAAGAACGAGTTAACTCGTTAATTAAGTTTTGATTTGTTGTAGTGATGTACTACATAATTTTGTCTGTTCGAGAAAACACTTTATGTGGCTAGTTGTTGTCGTATTAGCATTCATACATATCATCAGTATCCGTAAAGGCTCTAAATGGCTCTTTTACGTTTCTAAACCATTACCAGTGCTCTGTATGCTTGGTATTTTAATTCAGTCCCCGGCTTACCCAATGCCATATGCGCATTGGATTTTGATTGGCTTATCGCTCTCGTTGCTTGGTGACGTGTTATTAATGCTCCCTAGAGACAAGTTCATTACAGGATTAGTGCTCTTTTGCTCTGCCCATCTCTCCTATAGTTATGGTTTTGCCATCATGTCAGCGTGGCATTTTACACCTTGGCTCCCAATTGCCTTGTTCGGACTCGGTATATGCGTCTACTGGTTGTTCCGACCGGATCTCGGTAAAGAAAAACGGCCAGTTGCTAGTTATATATTGGTACTGATGACTATGTGCTGGGCTTCGATCGAGTATTATTTGAGTGGGAAAACACAATCCTCCTCCTTTGCAGTGCTCGGAAGCTTTATCTTTATTATCTCTGGCATCGTATTGGCTTTCGAACGCTTTGGAGGACGGTCAATATTTTCACGACAAGTTGTCATGGTGACCTACTATTCTGCACAGACACTAATGGTTATGTCTGTTGTTGCGATTGTTGTTCGTTATCCGTATCTCGTTGAACTGAGTTAGTCATACTCTAGACTCTAGACTGCACCAACATTAAAGAAACATGGATGTATCTTGTAAGCGATCTGAATAGAGTCTTAAAATCATCGCCTAAACATTAGCTTATTCTTAATGAAATTACGCGCACAACTTGCTATTGTAAAAGGATATTTTTCCGTTATAGCGTGCCCCTTTGAAAGAGAATACTCCCGTCGTTGAGTTTAGCGACGTAAATAAGTGGTATGGCGATTACCACGCTCTAAAAGACATCAACTTCTCCGTGCATTCTGGCGAGATCGTCGTGGTGTGTGGCCCTTCAGGTTCCGGAAAATCAACGCTCATTCGTTGCATCAACCATCTTGAATCGATTCAAGAAGGCCAGCTTCATGTGTTCGACCAGCCTTCTCACGCAAAATCTCTCAAGCCCGGTAAAATCGGCATGGTGTTCCAACACTTTCACCTTTTTCCTCACTTGACTGTACTGGAAAACCTCACCTTAGCGCCGATTCGCACACACAAATTATCAAAACAAGAAGCGGAAAAACGCGCAAAACATTACCTAAAGCGAGTCAATATTGAAGAGCAAGCGAGTAAGTACCCTATCCAGCTTTCTGGCGGTCAGCAGCAACGCGTCGCGATTGCCCGCTCCTTGTGTATGGAACCGGATTTACTCCTGTTTGACGAGCCAACTTCAGCGCTTGATCCGGAAATGATCAACGAAGTGTTGGATGTCATGGTTGAGCTGGCTCAAAGCGGAATGACGATGATTTGCGTCACGCATGAAATGGGATTTGCCAAAAAAGTAGCGAACCGCGTGGTATTTATGGATGAAGGCCAAATCGTGGAAATGAACTCTCCAGTCGCCTTATTTGAGACACCACAGCATCCACGAACCCAAACATTTTTGAACCAAATTTTAAGTTACTGATGATAGTTCGCGTAATCAAACCTGTCCTTCAAGCTTTACTGCAAATGACGCTCCTCTTCATAGCGATTGTGTGGGTGTTGGACTCTGGTGCCGACGCTATGGGCTATCAATGGCAATGGGAGCGCGTACCTGATTACATCGCTTTTTATGAAGATGGAGAATGGTGGCCGGCAGAACTTATTGATGGGCTATTGGTCACGCTTAACATCTCGGCTATTAGTCTATTTTTTACCTTAGTATTAGGGTTGGTTACCGCGTTACTAAGGCTTAGCGATTCGAAAGTCGGCAATGTTATTGGTACCACTTATGTCGAAGTAATACGTAACACGCCGTTGTTGGTGCAAATCTATTTACTCTACTTCGTGTTTGGCCCCGTGATTGGTTTGGACCGATTCAGCACCGCCGTTTTGGCATTATCCCTTTTCCAAGGTGCCTACACCGCGGAAATATTCCGTGCAGGTTTAAACAGTATTCCTAAAGGGCAATTCGAAGCAGCACAAACTTTCGGGCTATCACCGTTTTACACCTACAAAGACGTAATTTTGCCTCAGGTTTTACAGCGCACATTACCGCCATTAACCAATGAAGTGGTTTCTTTGATCAAAAACTCTTCCATTGTAAGCGTGATGGCGATTTTTGATCTAACAACACAGGCACGCAACATCGTCTCAGAGACGGCGATGCCGTTCGAAATTTGGTTTACCGTGGCAGCAATTTATCTTGCTCTCACTCTGTCACTTTCTGGCTTGTCTGCATGGCTAGAACACAAACTCGGAGCCAGTTGGCGCAAATTATAAGGAGATAACATGAAGTTATTCAAAGCGACCATTACTGCATTATTAGGGCTAGCCATCACTATGCCTACAATCGCGAAAGAAGATGTCGCCACACCCAATGTAGATCAAATCAAAGAACGAGGCACTTTGCGCGTTGGTATGTCAACATTTGTACCTTGGGCAATGCGTAACAAGCAAGGTGAGTTAATCGGTTTTGAAATCGATGTGGCCAAACGCTTAGCACAAGATTCAGGTTTGAAAGTGGAATTCGTACCAACTGCGTGGGATGGCATTATTCCCGCACTACTGGCGAAAAAGTTCGACGTGATCATCGGTGGCATGTCGGTTACGCCTGAACGTTCCAAAAGCGTGTTGTTTACTGAGGCCTACTCGCACTCAGGCGTTCAAGTAGCAGCAAACAAAGAACTCGCCTCTGATTTTAGCAAATTCTCCGATTTTGACTCACGACGCGTAAAAATTGCGGCTCGTCGCGGCGCATTCACCGTTCAAGTAGCCAGAGAAACCTTCCCGAAAGCGAAGATTCTGCAATTTGATGACGATGCGCAAGCCTTCCAAGAGGTGCTGAATGGTAACGCCCACGCGGTCATTGCCTCTAGCCCAAAGCCAGAACATGAGACAGTGAAACACAGTGACAAGCTATTCCTTCCATTCTCTGAGCGACTATCAAAAGGTAACGAAGCCTTTGCGGTTCGCTTGGGGGAAGAAGATAAAAAGGCCTTTTTCAATAAATGGATTGAAGCAAGAACCCAAGATGGATGGTTAAAACAACGTTATGAATACTGGTTCTCGACATTAGATTGGCAAGATCAAGTCGCGCAAGGCCAGTAATCTAAATGGCTCGTGGACGCCGCGAGCCTATACTCTCCAATCATCCATTTTACTTTTCCATAACTTATCGGAGTCAAATTTTTGGGCGAACACACTACCACTCGCACAGCACCCGCGAAATCCAGCACAGGCTACCTTTTACCGCAATTAAACACACTAGACTGGGTACTACTTGTTATGTGCGGTATCGGTGGTGTTTGGCTGTACCATCGGTCCGCTGTTGGTGTGCATTATTTGTGGCAGTGGAAAGAGGCGCTTGAATTACTTTTCACGCCTAGAGCAGATGGTGGTTTGCCCTACTTCTTCCAAGGTTTGATTTCGACGTTAAGGCTCAGTATTTGGGGCATCAGCTTCGCATTAGTGTTTGGCACTTTGTTAGGCTTAGCACGCTTCTCTCGTTCCGTTTGGTTGCGCACACCTGCCAATGCGTTTATCCAGTTAGTGAGAAACATCCCTCCGTTGGTGTTTGTTTTTATTTTCTACTTTTTCATTTCTAACCAATTGATCCCGTTACTCGGTTTGGAAGATCTTCTACGAAACTACAACGGCGAACCAAATGCGCTACAGCGCTTTCTGTTTGGGCCTTCTAACCTTTGGGAAAACCTTGCCTCTGGCGTGTTATGCGTCGGCTTACTCTCTTCTGCCTACATTGCAGAAGTTGTGCGCGGTGGTTTACAAAGTATCGACCAAGGTCAGTGGGAAGCGGCTGACTCATTGGGCTTGTCTCGATGGGTGAAATACCGATTTGTTATCGCGCCACAGGTGCTTAAATCAATAACACCTGCACTTGCCGGTCAAACCATCTCTTTGGTGAAAGACACCTCTATTGTTTCACTGATTTCGATACAAGAAATGACGTTTGTTGGGACAGAGATGGCAAATTCATCAGGGTATATATTTGAAATTTGGCTGATTGTCGGCCTTGCTTACTTCTTAATCTGTTTTGGTCTGTCACTTATTTTTCGCCATATTGAAGCAAAATCGGAAGCCATTTCAAATTAACTCAACCGCATATGTAATTAGGCACATTTGATTCTTCAAATCAGAATTGCACCCTGTTACATTGACAAGATGCTAAATTTTCGGCGTTTTTCATGGAGTTAAAGAATCAATCCGACTACGAGCGATACATAAAACAAGATAATCTTGGTGAATATTACGTAGCTCTCAATCAATTCACTTTTCACAGTGTTTATCAGCCAATTTTTGATAGACGCCAACGTATTATTGGTATGGAAGCCTTACTGCGTATTCGTGGCATTGATGGTTCCCTAATTCGTCCTGACGTGTTTCTGGCCAATAATGGTCTTGATCCCTACTTTCGCTTATGTGTAGAGTTTTTATCCAGAGCAATGCACATTCGAAATTTTGCACGCTATTTCGCAGGGACACCGATCAAACTGTTTCTTAACGTCATGCCTCAAACGCTACTCACGCTAACCAAAGACATGGGCTTTAAAGATAACGGCCTGCTTTACAAACGCCTTTCCGAACTTGGTATGAGCCCATCAGACGTAGTTTTTGAAGTAGTCGAAGAGTCATGCGGAAATACGGATTTATTAATCAAAGCCGTACAGTTAATGAAAGCGAATGGCTTTATCTTTGCTATCGATGATTTTGGCGCCCAACATTCTGATATCGCACGTGTTCAGCAGCTCTGCCCTGACATCATCAAAATCGATCGTTCCTATTTGCTAGACTACTGCGCCGGAGAAACCTTTTCCATACATAGCGCCGTTGATCTAGCGGATCATATGGGAGCAAAAGTCATTATAGAAGGGGTTGAAGAAGACGTGCAACTACAAGCTATGTATCAACTTAATTTGGATTATTACCAAGGCTTTTACTTAGGAAAGCCTTGCGCCATTCATCACTGGACAGATAGCCTAAACATCGAGACGACAGTGCATTAACACTGCCCACTTACAGCACAGTGAAACCAAAAAAGCGCCGATATAATATGCTCGGCGCTTTTTAGTTTTACTCAGATGTCACTTATTTAGTTAAGCGTTCATTTCCCTAGAAAAAATCAATAGAATTACGACCGCTCTTCGGATCACGAGTGGCTTGCGGTTTGTCTTCTTTTTTGCCTTTCTTAGCAGACTGAGACAACGCTTCTTTCTGCGCTTTACGCTCTTTATGTGCCGCTTTACGGCCTGTTGATTTAGGCCCAGAGGCTTTAGGTGACTTACTTTGACGAGACTTATCTTTACGAGAAGACTGCGCTTCTTTTTTCGCTTTCTTTTCTGCTTTTTGCTCTGCCGTTTCAGGTTCGGTTACTGGCGCATCGCAAACCACAACATAATATTCCTGGTTAAACTCAAAAAAGTCACCATCATACATCTTGCGGCGCTTACGTGTTTCTAGTTCACCATTCACCGCGACGTAGCCTTCCTCGATGATATGTTTTGCTTCGCCGCCACCGCTGACCAAGTTTGCGATTTTAAAAAGCTTGTACAGTTCGATTGGATGCGCATCAACATCGATGCCAATCGCTTCGATCTCAATCTCTTCGCCTTCTAAATACTCTTCGTGGTCGTAATCTTGGGTCATGTTACTTACTCTTACTATTTGATGCCCTGAAGTTTAAACGCAATGCTTAAAAATAGAAACCTCTGCCGATGTTCAATCACCGATTCGCCTTGGCATTTGAGCACCTCTTAACCCATTTAACTTGTCGCTTGTTAGCTTGTATACCGATGCGTAGCTCAAACGAAGCTGCAATTACGCAACCTGAAGGTATATACTCTCTAAGTTATTGTTGAAAAGAGCGAATACTTTGTCTCAACCAAGTAGAATTACCTTTGTCACTGCGAACTTGTTTAATTTTGTCGCACCGCCTAACGCCTACTATGATTTCGAGAACATATACTCGTTAGAGCAATGGCGAGACAAACTTTCGTGGACGCAACGTCAAGTTGAAAAACTGGAAGGCGACGTGATTGGTTTACAAGAAGTGTTCAGTATCGAGAAGACCCAGACATTTTTTTCAACCATCGGCTACCCCTACTTTGCGACCGTTGACACCCCACATGTTGAGGATGAGTACATTTACTCAAGCCCTGTTGTGGCAATCGCATCTCGGTTTCCAATAGAAAAAGTACAAGCGGTAGAGTTTGACTTAGCAACGCTTGAGCCTTTTGGAGTAAGTGTTGTTCCAGAGTTCAGTCGCAAACCTATCTATGCCCAAGTAATACATCCTGTACTTGGTCATATCGCCGTTTACGTAACGCACCTGAAATCTCAACGCCCAGCCGACTCAGAACAACCAGAAACGTCTAGCACGATTATTGGGCGCTGGTTATCCACCCAGCAAAGAGGCTGGGAAGCAGCGATGTTAAGAGACGCGATGCAAAAGAGGTATCGAAAAGAACCAATGCCGACAGTGTTAATGGGCGATATGAATCAACCTATCACTCCTATCAGCGTTAACAGCGCATTGGTATCCAACACTGGTGACAGCGTCACTGAATTACAACTCAAAGATGGTTGGTTATTGCAAAGTGACACCCTGAAGGATGAACGCCCAGCCACGCACTATCATTTTTCCACTGGGAATGTACTCGACTATATCTTGCTCTCACAAGAGTTTGACACCTTATCAGATATATCGGTTGCCGAGGTTGTTGACTATCAGGTGTCTAACCAACATCTGATCAACCCGATTTATGACAGAGATAAAAACGCCAGCGACCACGCATTTGTGGCGCTGACGGCTGAAGTAAAGCTTTGAGCAACCTATTTAGTTACTTAGTGACGTTTCACAATTTTACGCGGGATAAGTTCTACGCCAGGCTTGTAACGCTTGGCGGAAGCGTTGAGTGCTAACTCCATTGCGCTGTCCGCGATCAACTCAAACTGTTGAGGCAAAGAGTTGATTTTCACAGGCAAGAAGTCCAGCAGTCGATTATCACCAAATGTCGCTAAACGCACCTTTCCCATCAGTTCTGGTTTTTCTAGCATTACATCCAACACACCTTCTAACAGTGTGTATGACGTTGTAACAATGGCATCTGGCAATGCGTTCTCTATTAACCATCTCTCTAAGACTTTCTTGCCTTCTTCCCGGGAGAAGTGTTGTCCATAACCCAATGTTGCCGTTTTGCCACCTTGTTGAGAAGCAGATAGAAAACCGAGCTCACGCTCTTTTGAGACTTGAAGATCTTGCAATGCACCGATTAAGCCAATGGACTTAATATCCTCTGACAGTACTGACTGAGTGAGTTCAAGTGCGGCATCAAAATCTTCGCTGATGACACAACAAAAGTGCTCATCATCCATTGGACGGTCTAGCGCGATAACTGGCGTACCAGAATTTTGCAACTTAAGGTAATACTCGTTTGCAGTGGGCATACCACTTGCCACAAACAACGCATCAATGCGACGACTGACTAATGCTTCCGCCACCTTTTGCTCTGTATCAGGATCATCATCAGAGCAGCCAATCAAAATTTGGTACCCCGCTTTCCGAGAGTTCTGCTCTATCAGCTTTGCAAGACGCGCATAACTGGTGTTCTCTAAGTCTGGGATGATAAGCCCAAATGAGCGTGAATTACCTGCCCGCAAGGAAGACGCCGCATGATCTGGCTTATAATTGTACTCATCTACAACGGCCATCACCTTTTTCTGAGTCTTCTCGCTGATGCGGTATTTCTGCGCTTTTCCGTTAATCACATAGCTTGCAGTTGTCTTAGAAACACCCGCTAATTTGGCTATTTCATCCAGTGTCATATTCTAAACCTTATTCTGTGCGCGCGATCATATTAATACATCAACGATCTTTCGATAAGTTGAATTATAAGCTGAACCGATTCAGTATAAAAGCTGAAAGGATTCAGCAAAACTTAAAAATTGACGTAAATCACCTGAATACACAACAAACCAATTTGTAGGCTAGGCTATAGGACAGCGCCAAAGACTCATTTGTTAACGTCAGTTTTTAAAACAGTTTTTCTGAGTCTTTTAAAAAATTTACCAACAAGCTGAATCGATTTAGCTTGAAAGATAAAAGGTTTGAGGAGTGATAAGCGCTCAGAAGAAGCGGCGTTCAACTTCTCACACAGAATACATTTTTAAATTGATACCTTAAGGCTGGAGAAGCACCATGCTTAAGCTAAATAAGAACGACATTACCCTCTCGCAATCAGCGACAGATAAGTTTGAAGCAATAAAGAGTATTGCTCATAGCCTGACTGATAAAGGCCTAGTTGAGCAAGGTTACGTTGAAGGCATGCTAAACCGTGAAAACCAAAACTCTACGTTTTTGGGGAACGGTATTGCCATACCGCACGGTACAACCGACACTCGTGCAATGGTGAAAACAACGGGTGTTGCTGTGCACCACTTCCCACAAGGTGTCGACTGGGGTGATGGCAATACTGTGTTCGTCGCTATCGGTATCGCAGCTAAATCTGATGAGCACCTTGGCATTCTTAAACAGCTCACCAAAGTGCTAGGCGCAGATGGCGTAGAAGAACGTCTGCGTAATGCAAAAAATGAAGACGAAATCATCGCCCTACTGCACGGTGATGTTCAGCTTGAAGCAGACTTTGACGCTTCTTTAATTCAACTCATGTTCCCTGCGAGCGACATGCTACAGATGAGTGCTGTTGCTGGTGGTCTGTTAAAAAATACGGGATGTGCTGATAACGAATTCGTTGCTGATCTCGTTACCAAACAACCAACTCACTTAGGTAATGGCCTGTGGTTAATTGGCAGTGACAAACATGTCACTCGCACAGGCGTGTCATTTGTCTCGACGGCAAACGACTGCGAATATGAAGGTCAAAAAGTGCGTGCACTTATCGCGTTCGCGGCATGTAACAATGCTCACCAACCTATCCTAAAAACGCTTTCTAACATTGTGTTTAACAATGAACACGGCAAGCTTTTAGATGCATCAGTAGAACAGATTCTTGCTTTGTTCAAAGGTGAAGAAGTCACAGCCGCATTTTCAGAAGAAGGCAATACCGCTGTATTTAAAATCAAAAACTCTCACGGCCTACATGCTCGTCCTGGGGCAATGTTAGTCGCAGAAGCGAAAAAGTTTGAATCCACTATACGTGTTACCAACTTAGACGGAGATGGAAAAGCAGTAAACGCGAAGAGCCTAATGAAAGTCATCGCACTGGGCGTTAAGCATGGTCACCAACTTCAATTTACAGCAGAAGGCCCTGATGCCCCGCAAGCCTTGGAGTCTATCGGAAATGCAATCGCTTCTGGCCTTGGTGAAGGTTAAGGATCCGATATGACAAACAAAACAAATAAGGTTGTCACTATTACGCTCAACCCAGCATTGGATTTAACAGGCTCAGTAAATGAACTAAACGTTGGTTCCGTGAGCTTAGTACAGCAAAGCAATCTCCACGCTGCTGGTAAAGGTGTCAACGTAGCAAAAGTATTGAGCGATTTAGGCGCAGACGTCACGGTTACCGGCTTTCTCGGTAAAGATAACCCTGAGCTATTTCATCAGCTTTTCAATGACATCAACGTTAAGAATGAATTTGTGGAAGTAGAGGGTGCCACTCGTATCAACGTTAAGCTAGTTGAGGCCAATGGCAACGTCAGTGATATCAACTTCCCTGGCGTTCAAGTAACGACCGACGAAATTACTCGCTTTGAGGAGACACTATTTCGTCTAGCGGAGACGCATGATTACTTTGTATTGGCAGGCAGCCTACCGGTCGGTGTTACTGCAGAGCAATGCGCAGCATGGATTGAGAAGCTGCATCAGCAAGGCAAGAAAGTGTTGTTCGATAGCAGCAAAGCAGCACTACGCGCAGGCATCGACGCTCATCCTTGGTTGATCAAACCAAACGACGAAGAGCTAAGTGACTTTGTCGGCGAGCACCTTTCAACGCCAGAACAATGCCAAGCTGCTGCGCAAACACTGAGCGACAAAGGCATAGAAAACATCGTGGTTTCTATGGGACCTGACGGTGTTATGTGGCTCAACCAAGGCGAATGGCTTAGTGCAAAACCACCTCGAATGAATGTAGTGAGCACCGTTGGCGCAGGCGATACGCTGGTCGCTGGCTTGTGTTGGGGCCACATGCAACTGATGCCTAAAAACGATTTATTGCGCTTCGCTACGGCACTTTCTGCTTTGGCAGTTAGTCAAGTTGGCGTAGGGCTAACCAGTCAGGAAGAACTGGAAAATATCAAGCGACAAACTGAAGTTAGCGCGCTTTACCCTATTACAAACTTAGAACAAAACTAAGGAACAGAAGGTTATCGTATGAATATTGCCATTATTACTGCCTGTCCGAGCGGTGTAGCAAATAGCATCCTTGCGGCAGGATTACTAGAACAAGCCGCCGCAAAATTAAACTGGAATGCCAAAATAGAATGTCAATCAAGTGTGGTTGAACCAACACTATTGACGGAAGCTGACGTTGAACAAGCAGAAGTCATTGTCATTGCGGCAAATACTAGCGTCGACACTTCTCGTTTTGTAGGAAAAAAGGTTTACCAAGCGGAAATTAGCGAAGTAGCAAAAGACGCAACTGCGTTTCTCCAGCAAGCGGTTGAAAACGCCACTTTACTTGAAAAAGCAACCACACTTGCAGCCCCTATCAATACAGATACAACATCAGCATCAAAGAAGATTGTTGCAATCACGGCATGCCCTACTGGCGTTGCGCATACCTTTATGGCGGCAGAAGCTTTAGAAGAAGAAGGCAAGCGTCGTGGCCATCAAATCAAGGTGGAAACTCGTGGTTCAGTTGGCGCTAAAAACCAACTGACTGAGCAAGAAATTGCAGACGCCGATCTGGTGATCATTGCTGCGGATATTGAAGTGCCACTTGATCGCTTTAACGGCAAAAAGATGTACCGCACGAAAACAGGTCCAGCTCTGAAGAAAACAGCCGAAGAGATGGACAAAGCATTCGAGCAAGCCACGGTGTATCAACATTCTGGTTCAGCTAACTCTTCATCTTCCACCGAAGAGAAAAAAGGCGCTTACAAACACCTAATGACGGGTGTTTCGCACATGCTTCCTGTCGTCGTTGCAGGTGGTTTGATCATCGCTCTATCTTTCGTGTTCGGTATTGAAGCATTTAAAGAAGAAGGCACACTAGCAGCAGCCTTGATGAACATTGGTGGTGGCTCTGCATTCGCATTGATGATTCCTGTACTTGCTGGCTATATTGCGTTTTCAATCGCTGACCGTCCTGGTCTGGCTCCTGGTCTTGTTGGTGGTATGCTAGCAAGTTCAACGGGTGCTGGTTTCCTAGGTGGTATCGCAGCTGGCTTCATTGCCGGTTACGCAGCGAAACTCCTCGCAGATAAGGTGAAACTGCCACAATCGATGGAGGCGCTTAAACCGATTCTGATCATTCCATTTGTAGCAACATTGTTCACTGGTCTTGTGATGATCTACATCGTAGGCGGCCCAGTTTCAGGCATCATGAACGGCCTGACTGACTTCCTAAACAACATGGGATCTGACAGTGCAGTACTACTGGGTATTATCCTTGGCGCAATGATGTGTTTCGACCTAGGAGGCCCGGTAAACAAAGCCGCTTACGCATTTGGTGTTGGCCTTTTGGCTTCACAAACTTACGCGCCAATGGCGGCAATCATGGCCGCAGGTATGGTTCCTGCGCTAGGTATGGGTTTAGCGACCTTCATTGCGAAGAACAAATTTGAACAAAATGAACGTGAGGCAGGTAAAGCATCATTTGTCTTGGGCCTTTGTTTCATCTCTGAAGGCGCAATTCCATTTGCTGCGAAAGATCCAATGCGCGTGATTCCATCTTGTATGGCAGGTGGCGCACTTACTGGTGCCCTATCGATGCTATTCGGTGCGAAATTAATGGCACCACACGGCGGTCTATTCGTGCTGCTAATTCCTAACGCAATTTCACCAGTATTAATGTATTTAGTGGCTATTGCAGCAGGTACAGCGGTAACTGGCTTTACTTACGCATTCTTAAAAAGCAAAGCAGAAGCGAAACAAGAAGTCACAGCTTAATTAGAGCGACTCCGGTTAACAATGCCACCCTCGAATTTGGCATTTAGCACCTCCCTTTAATTCCGGTTAAGGGAGGTGTTTTTTATTCCGCAGCCGGAACGGCTACAATGTCTACTTCCCCACTGCTCATATCCACCGTTGCTTGATAAGCGCTATGCGGGTCACCGTAGTGCTTGAAGGTAAAGTGGTAAACGTTAGCTGGCGTCCACAAGGTTTTTGACTCTGCGGGCAGAATGTCATAGCCGTCTTGCTGATAAAGCTCTGTCGCCATTACATTTGCGATTGCCGCCTGCTGGTTAGCGTCTCGATCAACCTTTGGCTCTAATGACGGATTACTTGGATAAGATTCACCGTTGTAACTCATGAGTCGATAGGAGCCATTACTCCAAACGATAAAGTCCTGCCAACCATTACTGTAACTGTCGGCTAGTACAATAGGCGTGCGAGTTACCGACATTCGATTAATAACGTTTCCCTCATTATCAAACATATATGCAGAGCAGCCACCACTACCACAGAAATAGCGATCTTGAAGCAACACTATGTGTTCTGCCTTGCCGTCGCTGTTTAGGTCGGCGCTACCCGATAGATAACGTAGATTGTCTTGCTCGAGCGACAGCCCTTCAGGGGCTAAAACCTTACTATCAATCCAACTGGAAATGACTTCAGCACTAACACTGTTGACTTTAGGGGCAGGTTGTTTGGTTTCTGTCGGCATGCTATCCGTCGCGGTGCAGCCAACCAAGGTGAAAGAACCAACGAAGAAGAGTCCGTTTAATATGCGCTTATTCATGTAATCTCAATCTTTGATGTGTCGTTACATCAGTATACGCATGATTTGCATTGTAATCGTAAGAAAATCATTAGAATCAAGCAAATGAATGGTTTGGTATATATTAGTAAGATCAAAAAAGCCCCGAAGAAAACCTTCAGGGCTAGGCAGGAAGCTGGCAAATAGCCAGGAGTCCCTATGCAGTGGTCGGTTTTACCCTAAACAGAATTGCAAACATCACTGGCACCACTATCAGTGTCAGTACAGTAGCAAAACCAAGACCTGCCATAATCGTTATTGCCATCGAGCCAAAGAAGGCATCGAAGACCAGTGGAATCATCCCCAAGATAGTCGTTAGCGCAGCCATACTTACCGGACGAACGCGGCTTATCGCACTATCGACAATCGCGAGGTAAGGATCTTTACCTGACTCCAACTCAAGGTTAATTTGGTCAAGCAACACAATACCGTTTTTCAAAATCATGCCACTTAGGCTTAACAAACCAAGGAATGCTGTAAAACTGAACGGCATGTTCGTGGTAAGCAAACCAAAAGCAACGCCAATGATCGCTAACGGAACGGTGAACCAAATGACCAACGGCTTTTTGATTGAGTTAAACAGTAAAATAGTAATGATGAACATCAACAAGTAACCCATCGGCAATGAACCGAATAGGCCTTCTTGTGCATCTTTGGATGATTCGTACTCACCACCCCATGTGATTTCGTACCCTTCTGGAACATGCAATGCCATAACTTTAGGCTGTACACGAGCAAATAAGCTTGCTGCCGTGTCGTCACTCAACACATCATGGTCCGCGAGAACGGTTAACGTACGCTTACGGTCACGACGCTGAATTAGCGGCTCACTCCAATCCAGTTGAACGCCATCAATCACTTGATCAACCGGAATATACGTTTGCAACGAAGGACTCCAAATGGTCACGTTTTGTAGTGATTCAAAATCTACGCGTTCTTCTTCAGGAAGGCGTGTCATAATTGGCAACGTATGTGTACCATCACGCAAGTAACCTAAGGTGCTACCACCAAACGCCATTTGCAGTGTGCTTGAAAGATCTTCTTTCGAAATACCTAAGCGACGAGCTTTAGACTCATTGAAAACGGGTACAAGTTCCTTGGTGCGCTCTCGCCAATCGTGACGAATGTTTCGGGCACCAGGGTCGGTATGAAGGATGTCTTCAACTTGCACCGCCAAGTCACGTAAAACTTGTGGATCAGGGCCAGTAATACGCGCTTCGATCTTAGACGCTGGTGATGGACCAAACTCCATCAATTTAAACTGGAACGTAGGCGCATCAAATGTTTTCGCCAGATTCGCATCTAACTTATGCAGTAAACCAAACATTTTCTCACGATCAATCGCGCGAACTTGGAACTGAGCGTACGCTTCGTAACTTTTTTCTGGTTGATAGGTTAAAGCAAAACGCTGTAGGCCCTGCCCAATCGAAGCAGAAACAAAGTCAATATCATCTTGCTGACGAATGTAGCTTTCGACCTCTTCAGCTTTTTTGATCGTTTCACGGATGTCAGTACCCTCTGGCATCCACATATCCACGTAGAACATCGGCGTATTCGATGGTGGGAAGAACTGCTGTTTTACATTACCAAATGCCACGACAGCACCCACTAATAGCGCCACCATGCCAGCAACGGTAAGCCAGCGGAATCGCAATGCAAATTTCAGTGATGCCCCAAATACGACAAACAACCAGCCTTTATAAGGATCATCTTCGCTAGTACCCTGCTCTTTGTTTTCCTCTTTCAACAAAAGATCGGCAAGGAAAGGCGTCAGTGTAATAGCGGTAATCCAGCTTAAAAATAGTGAGAAACACAGCACCCAGAATAGAGAGCCCATGAACTCACCTGTCGCATCTTGCGACAAGCCGATAGGTGCAAAAGCCGTAATTGCAATAACAGTCGCGCCCAGCAAAGGCCATTGTGTTTGCTTTACAATATCGACAGCCGCTTGAACTTTGGTACGCCCTTTCTTTAGGCCAACCAATATGCCTTCCACGACAACAATCGCGTTATCAACCAGCATACCTAAGGCAATAATTAACGCGCCAAGAGAAATACGATGCAGTTCGATGTTGTTGTAATTCATCAAAATGAAGGTACCAAATACCGTCAATAACAACACAACTCCAATGATGACACCACTGCGTAAACCCATAGTAAACAGCAACACAATGATTACGATCGCCACTGCCTCCGCTAGACTAATTACAAACGCTTTAACAGATTCATCCACCTCATTGGCTTGGTTGTAAAAGTAGTTCATATCGATGCCAGCAGGCTTGATAGACTCAAGGCTCGCGAGCTCCGCATCCAAACGTTCACCAACCTCAACCACGTTCACACCCGATGCAAACGAGATACCGATATTAATCGCTTTTTGACCGTTAAAGAGTACGACGTTGCTTGGCTTCTCTTGAATACCGCGAGAAATCGTTGCTACGTCTTTTAGACGAATTAGATTTCCTGTGTCACGGCCATGAATGATCAGATTTTCTAGTGCTTCTACAGTGTTTAAGGTGCCGCTTGGGCGAATAACAAGGCTTTCGCCATTGACCATCACTTCACCTGCTGAAACCACATTGTTTTGCTGGTTCAACAAGCTCGAAACCACATTCATGTCTAAGTTCAGTGCAGCAAGGCGATCAAGTGAGATCTCAACGAATAGCATTTCTTGCTGATCGCCCGTGATGTCTACCTTACCAACACCATCAACAAGCTCGATTTCACGGGTCAGGTAATCCGCATAACGTTTCAGCTCTACATAGTCGTAATCGTCACCAGTGAGCATTAACATCACGCCATAAACGTCACCGAAATCATCAATGATCTGTAAAGACTGAACACCTTGAGGCAATGATGGTCGTAAATCATTAATTTTACGGCGCATTTCATCCCAAATTTGCGGCAGTTCATCAGGACCATAGTCCATTTCCATGCTCACCGTTATTTGAGACATACCATTAGAAGACGTAGAGGTAATTTTGTCTATATAAGGGAGTTTTCGAATCTCTTTTTCTAGAGGATACGTCAGCTCTTCTTCAACTTCTTTTGACGTCGCGCCAGGGTATGTTGAGATGATCATGGCATCTTTGATCGTAAATGCCGGGTCTTCTAATCGTCCAAGCTCCAAAAATGACGTTAAACCACCAACAGCAAGGATAATAATGAACAACCAGCTGATGACTTTGTTTTTTATTGAATACTCAGCAATGTTCATTATTGGTTATTCTCCACAACATCCACATGTTTACCTTCGCGTAATTTACGCAGATTTGAATTAATCAGAATATCGCCCTGGCTAACACCTGACGACACAATGGCTCCATTGCCATTCACTTGAGAAATCATGACAGGCACTCGTGTGACAATGTCACCTTCTTTTTTCCACACAAAGAACTCATTCCCTTCACTGCCTGCTTGAAGCGCCGTGACAGGAACACTGTAACCATCGATAGAGGTAATGCCCGCCTTCACCATATCGACCAAAACGCTTACGCTGGTTCCCGGCAATATCTCTGTTTTTGGCTGTGGCATCGTCAAGTACATTTCGTAGGTTTGAGTTTCAGCGTTGGGTTCACTTGTGTGCTCTAAATAGTCCAAAGCAAATCTGCCATCGATGCCGGAGAAGGTTGCTCTAGGCTTGTAGCTCATGCTGTCTGAGTTTGGGTCTACCATCGCTAAAACATTGTCGGAAAGCTCAATACGCACGTAAACCAAATCGTTTTGGTATAGGTTTAACACGGGTTCACCAATTGCCACACGCTCAAAACGTTCTTTGAAAACATCGGATACTTTACCGGCGAACGGGGCGAATAAACGGGTGTAATTCAATTGATTGGTCGCGTTATAGAAAGTAGCCTCAGCTAGCTCTTTATTGGCGGTTAGCTCATCAAGTTCCGCTTTTGAAATCATTTGACGTGCATGCAAGTCTTCACCGCGTTTAAGCTGACGAATTGCAAGTGTGTATTGTGCTTCTGCGTCATTCACGGCTTGCTTCTCTTTACTATCATCTAGCTTTGCGATCATTTGTCCCTGCTTCACAACGTCACCCGCTTTAACCAATACGTGCTGAACTTCCCCAGCGCGGCGAAATGCCATTGGCGTTTGCTCTGCAGGCACTACTATGCCTTTGAACGCGCGATGTTGACTTTGTACTGGTGCATCCACCGAGATAGTCGACACAAAAAGTGGCTGCTCGACGATAGCTTGGTTTTCATTTTTGCACCCTGTTAAAACTGCAAGTGCAATCGCAGAGATCGTAAGTAGAGAACGTTTCATTAAATGCCTCCCTCACGAACCCAAGCTTTCACCACTTGTCCTTCAACCAGTCTCTCAACACCAGCAATAACAACGTAATCATTGTTATCAAGCCCGGCTTTCACACCACCTGCTGCGTCAAGTGAGACAGTGACTTTATTGACCTGCTGCGTGCTTCTGTCCATTACCCAAACTTCACCTTGCGTCCCATTTTTGTTGACCCAAGCAGACTGAGGTAACGTCATCGCGTCCGATACATGTTGTTTAGCAATGTGTACCTGCCCTGTCATACCTGTCAGCAAATTGCGATCTTCTGGCCGAGTGATGGTCACGATCGCCTCATAGCTATTGGTATCGATGTTTGGCTGCGTCGAAATTTCTTTAAATTGCCCAGGAATACGTTTTCCTGGCTCGCTATCCATCGTCACCCACATATCGGAGTTTTGCAGTGACTCAAGTGATACAGATTCCGCATAACTTACAGGCAAGGTGAAAGATACATCCAACGTCGTGTTATCAATGAGATTCAAGATCTCCTGCTTCTCTGCTACTACTTGAAACGGGTTGACATAGGTATATGACACAATGCCATCAAACGGTGCGTGAATTTTGGTATAGCTCAAATCGGTTTTAGCTTGTTCGTAGTTCGCCAATGCCGCTTTATATTGCGTTTCTTTCTGATCGTACTCATCAGTACTAATGAGTTTTTTTCCGTAAAGGTTTTTCGCGCGGTCCCATTGTGTTTTCGCTAACGCGTACTGCGCTTGAGCGGCATCTAACGCAAGCTGAAGATCTTTAGGGTCTAACGTTGCAAGCACTTCACCTTTTTGGACCTTTTGGCCCATGCGTACACGTAATTCATCAACCTCTCCACCAATCTGAAAAGAAAGCTGCGCGCGATGTGTTGCATCAATACGCGCTAAAAAGGCGTGCGAGTCTTCAAGTTCTAGGTCTTTCACCGCCAGTAATTTTACAGGTTTGATTAAAGGTTCAGACGGCTCAGAAATGGCTTTATTACACCCAGTTAGCATCCCAGAAAGACTTAATGTCACCACTGCGCCAACTAAAGTGCGCTTTAAATATTGTTTTCGCACCCGCTTTCTCCGTAGGTTTTATATATTACACAGCCGTGCAGTATAAGCAGAATTTGAAATTGATCAACATATTTTCCAGGTGGATAGCAAATTAATTAGTCAAAGCGTTCGGTTTCTGGTAAAAGTAAGCGCGTGATTAATATTCGGGAAAATTCGAACTATGAATGAAAGAAAGCAGGGGCGTAGAAGTGCTGAAGCAGCAGAACAAACTAAGTGTCTGATCCTTAAAGTGGCAGCAGATATGTTTTGTGAACTTGGTTACGAGCGTGTCTCGCTGCGCAATATCAGTGAAAAGGCTGGTGTTTCACATAGTTTGATCCGTCACCACTTCGGCAGCAAAGAGAAAATCTGGCAAGCGGTTAGCGATGCAATGGACGAGTTCATGCAGTGCTATATGGCTGAACTCATCAATGAAATGCCGGAGAACACACCTTCGAATAGAAAAATTTATCTGTTTATGGTTCGCATGCTAGCATTTGCTCTCGTCAATCCTCATCCAGTACAGATGATCGCCGATGCCATTCGACAAGGCGATGACGGTGCTCTACTGCAGTATTTCTTAAAGTCAAAAGATGAATTCGCTGCAATATTTACCGGAATTTTCGAGCAGTACAACAGCGAAAACCCTAATGCACAGTTTGATCAGTGGGAATCAAAGTGGCAAATGTTGATCTTCGCACATGGTGCTGTCAGTCTCGCACCAATGATGCAAGAAACATGGCCGGATATTGCAGATAATCGCGAAAAACTGCTGATCAAGCATTGGGAATTGTTTAATACCATTATGGCCTCTCAATTTGGGATCCCAAAAGAAGAGATGATTCATCCGGAAAAGCTTGAAGATATCGTTATTGATATGTGCTGTACTATTGATGAAGCAGTAAACTAAAAGCAAACAAGCGAAAAGAAGACATAAAAATGCCGAGCTACAAAGCTCGGCATTTTTGTTTCAATTCGTTTTAACCACGGTAGTAGCGTTGTGGTACGAACGGCATTTTTTCAACTGTCATTGGTAGCATTTTGCCACGCACTTCAGCGAACACTTCAGTACCAATCGCCGCCAAATCCGCACGAACATACCCCATTGAGACTGGCTTACCTGCATTCGGGCCCGCCGTACCGCTGGTTACAACGCCAATTTTAACGCCGTCAGCATCAAACAGTTCAACACCTTCACGCACTGGCGCTTTGGTTTGACCTACTAGACCCACACGCTTACGCGCCACATCTTTAGTCTCAATCTGCTTAAGAATAATGCCTGCACCAGGGAAACCACCTTCACGTTCACCACCAATACGACGAACTTTTTGGATACCCCATAGCAAGCTCGCTTCAACAGGTGTTGTTGTTGTGTCTAGGTCATGACCGTATAGACAAAGGCCACACTCAAGACGAAGTGAATCACGAGCACCAAGGCCAATCCATTCAACTTCATCTTCCGCAGTCAGTTTACGTGCTAGCTCTTCCGCTTTGTCAGCAGGAACCGAGATTTCGTAACCGTCTTCGCCTGTATAACCACTACGAGAAACAATGCACTCGGCGCCTAAAATATCGACTTTACGAATATCCATGAACAGCATTTCAGAAACTTCTGGTGCAAAACGCGCCAATACAGCCGCCGCTTTAGGGCCTTGGATTGCAAGTAGAGCTCGGTCTTCGATAATTTCTAGCTCAACACCAGATGGTAAATGCGCTTGTAGGTGTGCGATATCTTGCTCTTTACATGCTGCGTTCACAACCACAAACAGATGATCGCCTAGGTTAGCCACCATCAAGTCGTCCATGATGCCGCCCTCTTCATTAGTGAAAAAAGCGTAACGCTGTTTACCAGACTCAAGATCCACAATATCCACTGGGACTAATGTTTCTAGGAACGCAGCTGCACCGTCACCAATTAGGCGAAGCTGTCCCATGTGAGAAACATCAAACAGACCTGCCGCATCACGAGTATGTAAGTGTTCCTTCTTTACGCCTAGAGGATACTGAACAGGCATATCGTAACCCGCGAACGGGACCATTTTGGCACCAACTTCAACGTGAAGTGCGTGTAGTGGTGTTTTCAGTAGTTCTTGAGTCATTTTCGTCTCCATTTAGATAGACCCGAGAATGCTATCGGCATTCGATGTGTTTCCAATAATAAACATGGCTCATTCTATTTTGCACGAACAAGACGCAGATCGACTTGCAAAAATGTGACTCTTAACATTTTAATCACAACAAATCGTACAAAAAAAGCGCTTTAATGAGCAAGTTCTCATCAAAAAAGCGCCTTTTCATCATAACGACCACCAACAGCAATCGTTTGCTTTCACTATAGGAAATTTACAAGTATTTATCACTATTTGGCTGTCACCCACAAAATGAGCGCATCTTCCTCGCTAACACTGGTCAACATATGTCCCATATTTGCATCGTAATAAACGCTGTCTCCCTCGCTTAAAACAACAGGTTCGTAAAACTCAGAATAGAACATGACCTCACCAGATAAGATAAGCAGAAATTCTTCGCCATCATGACGAACCCAGTCTTTATATTCATCAAAACTACGAGCTCGAATTTGGCTCTTAAACGGCATCATTTTCTTATTGGAAAGTTGTGTCGCGAGCAGTTCATGTTCATAAGTTTGTGTTGGGTGTGGTTTACCTTCATTCTTCTTGGTAACATCCCTACGCCCTGTCGCTACCTTTTTTCTAGGTGGCTCAAATAGTTGTGGCATGTCAATTTGTAAGCCAAGTGCCAATTTTTGCATCGCTTGAAACGTCGGGGAGATCTGCTCATTTTCTATTTTGCTCAGTGTAGATCGAGCAAGCCCGGTTCGCTGACTGGCCTCTTCTAATGTGATACCGAGTTTCGAGCGGATATCCTTAATACGCTGGCCCAGTTTTAACGGCTCGATATTTTGGTCATGTTGCTCTTTTGCCAACGTCATCGATGGGTATTCATCGTAAATACTTTCTGCCATAAATCCCTCTATAGATATCCATATTTTTTGTCTTACTCGCATTGTGCATGAAGCACATAGTGGATAGAAGTCCACCAAGTGAATTAAACCGTGCTCTTGTTAACAAATTTTGAAATCTTGTTTCCTATAGGAAATTTTTGGTTGATTGTTCCCGTCACAGGCGCTATGTTACCAACTTGTTAGATGTAGAGATGCATATTTCCGTAAGAGATTGGTAAAGGAAACACGCAATCCAACGGAGTTTTTGCCCAAATTTAGGGCCGGATGTTCACTCTGTTCTGCTACGCAGTTCAGCTGTTTTTGAGGACAAATGAACCACAACCGCAAATCATAACTCATCTATTGCGGGTTCATTTTCAGATTTGGAAGGTCAACTACCATGAATAAGAGTTACCCTAACCACAGCTTGGAAAACTTTTTCTCTACCAACCTCTCTGCGACAGATGATGCTGTCTTTGCTGGAATTCAAGCGGAATCCGCTCGCCAAAACGAACAAATCGAACTTATCGCTTCTGAGAACATTGTTTCTAAAGCGGTAATGCAAGCTCAAGGCACATGCCTAACAAACAAATACGCTGAAGGCTACCCAGGTCGTCGTTACTATGGTGGTTGTGAGCACGTAGATACAGTGGAAGCCATTGCTATCGAACGCGCAAAAAAACTTTTCAATTGTGAATACGCAAACGTTCAACCACACTCAGGCGCACAAGCAAACGGCGCAGTAAAACTAGCACTGCTTCAACCTGGTGACACCATTCTTGGTATGTCTTTAGACGCAGGTGGTCACCTGACGCACGGTGCACGCCCTGCACTTTCTGGTAAATGGTTTAATGCAGTTCAATACGGTGTTGATCGCGAAACACTGGAAATCAACTACGAAGATGTTCGTGAGCTAGCACTTGAGCACCAACCTAAAATGATCATCGCAGGTGGTAGCGCTATTCCACGTACTATCGACTTTGCAAAATTCCGTGAAATCGCAGACGAAGTAAATGCAATTCTTATGGTCGACATGGCACACATCGCCGGTCTTATCGCAACAGGCGCGCACCCTAGCCCACTGCCACACGCACACGTTGTTACGACTACAACACACAAAACATTGCGTGGCCCTCGCGGCGGTATGATTCTTACTAACCACGAAGACATCATTAAGAAAATCAACTCAGCCGTATTCCCTGGCCTACAAGGTGGCCCACTGATGCACGTTATCGCAGCCAAAGCGGTCGCATTTGGTGAAGCGCTTGGCCCTGAATTTAAAACTTATATTGATTCGGTGATCAATAACGCAAAAGTCCTAGCGGAAGTATTGCAAACTCGCGGTTGCGACATCGTAACTGG
The DNA here is from genome assembly GCF_033339635.1 of Vibrio sp. 2092. Taxonomy (NCBI): domain Bacteria; kingdom Pseudomonadati; phylum Pseudomonadota; class Gammaproteobacteria; order Vibrionales; family Vibrionaceae; genus Vibrio; species Vibrio sp. 2092. The sequence goes on from NZ_JAWOUY010000008.1 coordinate 247,838, forward strand.
TGGCACAGACACGCACCTAATGCTGGTTGACCTTCGTCCGAAAGGGTTGAAAGGCAATAAAGCAGAAGAAGCTCTAGAGCGTGCTGGGATCACATGTAACAAAAATGGCATCCCATTCGATACAGAGAAGCCTATGATTACATCGGGCATCCGTTTAGGAACGCCTGCGGGTACAAGCCGCGGCTTTGGCACTGAAGAATTCAAACTCATCGGTAATTGGATTGGTGACGTACTGGACGGTTTAGTGAACAACCCTGAAGGTGACGCAGAAGTTGAAAAACGCGTTCGCAAAGAAGTAAAAGAACTTTGCAGTCGCTTTCCTCTATACCAGTAAACGATTTTTTTAAAATCATAATAATTCCTGACAAGTTATTCGGAGATTAAGCAATGGACAAAACACTGAAGTTTGCAGATAGCCACGAGTGGGTACGTGACAACGGTGACGGCACAGTAACAATTGGTATTTCTGAGCATGCACAAGAAATGCTAGGTGACGTGGTATTCGTTGACCTACCAGACGTAGAAGACGAAGTTGAAGCAGGTGAAAGCTTCTCTCTCGTTGAATCTGTAAAAGCAGCGTCAGACATCTACGCACCAATCACTGGTGAAATCGTAGAAATCAATGAAGAACTAGAAGACAGCCCAGAGCTAATTAACGAAGAGCCGTACGAAGGTGGCTGGATCGTAAAAGTGAAGATGTCTGATGTATCTGAACTAGATAACCTGAAAGACGCAGACGAATACCTAAACTCTATCGAAGAAGAGTAATTAGGATGTGACGAAAGCTGTTCCCTAGCCTGTTTAGAGAACAGCTTTTTTTCTAGGTTCGGACGTATAATTTAATTTATCAGTAACGCAAATCCGTTACCCGAACCAAGGAGTAGGTAAAGGACAATGACTGAATTACTTCAAAGCCTCAGCACACAAAACGAGTTCGTTGCTCGCCACAATGGACCAAACAAATCTGACCAACAGAAAATGTTGGAAGCGATCAACGCAGTTAGCCTAGATTCGCTTATCGACGAAACCGTACCAGCACAAATTCGCCTAGAGCAACCAATGAGCTTGGCAGAAGCGAAAAGCGAAGCAGACATGCTGGCAGCAATGCGTAAGTTCGCCGATCAGAACCAAGTTAAACGTACATTCATTGGTCAGGGTTACTACAACACCTTCACGCCGAACGTGATTCTACGCAACGTGATGGAAAACCCGGGCTGGTACACTGCTTACACCCCTTACCAACCAGAAATCTCACAAGGTCGTTTAGAAGCACTTCTAAACTACCAACAAATGGTGATGGATCTTACTGGTATGGAAATCGCGAACGCGTCATTGCTCGATGAAGCAACGGCAGCAGCAGAAGCGATGACACTTTGTAAGCGTGCGGGTAAAAGCAAGAGCAACGTATTCTTCGTTGCTGACGACGTTCACCCACAAACCATCGAAGTGGTAAAAACTCGTGCGAAATTCATCGGCTTTGAAGTCTTGGTTGGTTCTTTAGAATTACTACCAGAGCAAGACGTGTTCGGCGCACTAGTTCAATACCCAAGTACAACAGGTGAAGTTCGTGACCTAACGGACATCATCGCTAAAGCGCAAGCAAACAAAACACTAGTGACTGTAGCAACGGACCTTCTTGCTTCTACCCTACTTAAACCTGCTGGTGAAATGGGCGCAGACGTAGCAATCGGTTCAGCACAACGTTTTGGCGTGCCGATGGGTTACGGCGGTCCACACGCTGCCTTCATGGCAACACGTGACAAGCACAAGCGTACTATGCCAGGTCGTGTTATCGGTGTTTCTATCGATACTAACGGCAACCAAGCACTGCGCATGGCAATGCAAACGCGTGAACAGCACATCCGTCGTGAAAAAGCGACATCAAACATCTGTACTGCTCAAGCACTGCTAGCGAACATGGCGTCTTTCTACGCGGTTTACCACGGCGCAGAAGGTCTACGCACGATTGCTCGTCGTACGCACCACATGACAGCCATCCTAGCCGCTGGCCTAACTAAAGGCGGCTTCGAGCTTGCTCACAACAGCTTCTTCGACACCATCACTATCAACACAGGTGCACAAACTGAAGACCTATACGCGAAAGCACTAGCCGCAGACATCAACCTACGTAAGTTGGGTACTCAGCTAGGTGTGAGCTTCGACGAAACCACAACCGTGGCAGATGTAGAAGCCCTATTCGCAGTATTCGGTGTGAAAGAAGAAGTCGCAGCACTATCAACTGAAATCGCAGGCAACGAGTTTGCAGCCATTCCAGAAGCATTGCGCCGCACAACAGAATATCTAATACACCCTGTGTTTAACACGCACCACAGCGAAACACAGATGATGCGTTACCTAAAACAGCTAGAGAACAAAGACTTCTCACTCACGCACGGCATGATCCCACTGGGCAGCTGTACGATGAAGCTGAACGCAGCAGCAGAGATGATTCCAGTAACTTGGCCTGAGTTTGGTTCGATCCACCCGTTCGCACCAGCAGAACAAGCAGCTGGTTACGCAGCACTCGCAAAAGATCTTAAAGAAAAGCTATGTGAAATCACTGGCTATGACGCATTCTCACTACAACCAAACTCTGGTGCATCGGGTGAGTACGCTGGTCTTATCGCGATTCAACGCTACCACGAAAGCCGTGGCGAAGGTCACCGCAACGTATGTTTGATCCCAAGCTCTGCGCACGGTACTAACCCTGCGACAGCATCTATGGTGTCAATGAAAGTGGTTGTGGTTAAGTGTGATGAAGAAGGCAACATCGACATCGACGACCTAGCAGCGAAAATCGAGAAACACAAAGACAACCTATCAAGCATTATGATCACTTACCCTTCTACGCACGGCGTTTACGAAGAGAAAGTGAAAGAAGTGTGTGAAATGGTTCATGCCGCTGGTGGTCAGGTTTACCTAGACGGCGCTAACATGAACGCGCAGGTTGGTCTAACATCACCAGGCTTCATCGGTTCAGACGTTTCTCACCTAAACCTACACAAAACCTTCTGCATCCCGCACGGTGGTGGCGGTCCGGGTATGGGTCCTATCGGTGTGAAATCTCACCTAGCTCCTTTCCTACCAGGGCATATTGAAGACGGTGTAGAAGGCGCAGATTTCGCAGTATCAGCAGCAGATATGGGTAGCGCTTCTATCCTGCCTATCTCTTGGGCTTACATCGCAATGATGGGCGAAGCTGGCCTAACAGATGCTACAAAAGTAGCAATTCTGAACGCAAACTACGTGATGGAAACACTTCGCCAACACTACCCTGTTCTTTACCGTGGCAAAAATGGCCGCGTAGCGCACGAATGTATTATCGACATTCGTCCGCTGAAAGAAGAAACAGGTATCAGCGAAGAAGACATCGCGAAGCGTCTAATGGACTACGGTTTCCACGCACCAACTATGTCGTTCCCTGTAGCGGGCACGCTAATGGTTGAGCCAACGGAATCGGAAGATCTAGAAGAGCTAGACCGCTTCTGTGATGCGATGATCGCTATCCGCGAAGAAATGGAGAAAGTGAAAAACGGTGAATGGCCACTGGATAACAACCCACTTGTTAACGCGCCACACACACAAGTTGATCTTTCAGCTGAAGATTGGGACCGCCCTTACTCTCGCGAGATTGGCTGCTTCCCGTCTAAAGCGACCAAATCTTGGAAGTACTGGCCAACGGTAAATCGCGTAGATAACGTATACGGTGACCGTAACCTAATCTGTTCATGCCCAAGCATCGATAACTACGAAGATTAATTTTTGTAGAATCTAAATAAACAAAGGCGAACCGATTGGTTCGCCTTTGTTTTTGGTGTGCCGCCGTAACATTTGTTGATACATCGAGAAGGAATGATGGCTAGTTATTGTTTGCACAAAAGTGATTTAGAAATACAGTGACTTCTGAGAACCTTTGAATTAGCACTAATATCTCAGAGCCTTAAAAGCTTGTTGGAAACTCCTCATGAACACTATGTTATGCAGGTGCTGTGTAGTTTCTCAGTTCAGTTGCAGTAAGTCCCACTTATTACCATAGAGATCTTGGAACACCACCACTGTCCCGTATTCTTCCACACGAGGCTCTTCATTAAATACAACACCATTTTTCTTCATCAACTCGTAGTCACGCCAAAAATCATTAGTTTGCAGAAACAGGAAAACACGACCACCTGTTTGATTTCCTACTGCATGCGTTTGCTCCGGTGTACTCGCTTGAGCTAAAAGTAGGTTTGTACCATTGGAGTTTGGAGGAGAAACTTGAACCCAGCGTTTACCACCACCTAGGTTGGTATCTTCAACCAGAGTGAATTGAAGTTTTTGAGTATAGAATTCGATAGCATCGTCGTAATTTTCAACGACTAGAGCAATGTTTCCGATTTGCTGCTGAACAGTTTTGGCCATGATGATTTCCGCTGTGTCAAAACGCTAATTGTACTCTATTTTGAGACTTTTCTAGAAAGCACATAACGCCTTGCAAATGTGTAAGGCACACAATACGAATGCTTACGCACGGCGCCTTTGTCACTAGAACCGACAAACAATATAGCTGCCACCAGTGTCGAATCTTGATTGAGCAACTTATTAAAGCCTTAGCTATAACTCAAGAGCAAATCTCTAACCTAATAAAGAAGGCTGCTCGTATACCACGGTATTATAGTTCTTCTAGTTTTCCCTTAGCTAAATCTTCTTGTTGCTTAAGGAACATGAAGAAGTTTGCCTCACTGATAAACGGGTTACCGCTTGTGCCGAGCTTCTTCCTATTTTCAAAAAGGAAATTTTTATGTGGATGGTTCGAAAGGTTAACGTTCACAATAGGTGCCTGTAGTGAAATTTTTCTAATTTTCTCCATGCTAGTCAGGAACTGGCCAATAACTTCTGGATCATTGCTACTTACGCTATGCCCACCAACGATAAAAGCACGATATTGTTCGCCATTATCTTCAACAGTGAAGTCTAAGGAATAATCACCTTCCGTGTGGCCAGGTGTGAGATAGAACTTAAACTCATGTCCACCAATAGCCATAGAGCTATCGCTTTTTATCTCTATGTCTAAATTTGGAGGAAGGAACTTGTTCTCACCTTCGCTTTTGTTTGATTGCTGTATAGCTAGTTCATGAGCGCTTTTGGTCATCACGACTTTGGAACCATACTTCTCTTGAAGTAACTGGGCGCCTCCAACGTGGTCAGAATGCCCATGAGTTACCAATATGTGCGTTATTGGCTTATCTTTTAGCCCTAGCTTCTCTAGGTTGATAGGTATCCACTCAGAGTAAGGGAAGTCAAGCGTATCAATGATAACGAGTCCGTCGTCTGTAGCAATGGCATATGATGAGACCCACTTGTCTCCTACATAATAGACATTATCAAACATTTGAAATGGTTCTACATAACCGTTCTTATCATTCATTGCTGGAACATATTGACTTAAGGAAGCAAAAGACGAAGCACTGAAAAGTAAACCTACAATAATTTTTTTCACGAAATCACACACAAATATATCCTTAATAATTTCTTATAGAACCTCGCGGATGAGAAAGCTCTAAACGATTTTCAGAGGCAAATACAACTGCAAATACTTTCTACTTAGCTTGAGTTTTAGCTGACCGAATCACTTGTAAACTCGAATCCTATTAACTGCCTATGTATTCATGATTCTTTTAGAGGTTAAATAAATGAACTCAATTGAAGCAGAGTCATGAAGCTTCACTTGAGGTTAGCGGCACAGCACAATGTGATAAACCTCTTTCAAGCAAACATTTGAATGCGATTTTTCCAATTTAAGACATGTTCAATAAATGCATCAACTCTTGCAGGCCTTTTATCGCGGTCTCGATACATAATGAATACTTCTTTACCCGAGCATTGCCATTCTGGCAACAAAGGCAGCAGGTTATGTTGATCATGATTTAGCTCATGAAAGTAATAGGTTGGAATCCAAGCAATTCCTAAACCATGGATGACGGCGTCTCTAACTAGTAGTACATCATTTGAAGTGAATTGAAACTTTAGCGGACGATCAAATGTTTCATTGGTGATTTGATTAACTAATTTCCATTGGCTGTCGTTGTTTACCGTAATTAGGCGATGATGAACAAGTTGTTCTGGATGGGTAATCGGTTGGTGTTGTTCTAAATAGCTTCGTGATGCACAAAGCGCAAATGGAATCGACCATAATTTCTGAGCAATCCAGTCTTGTTCAATAAGATCACCAAGACGAAAACTAACATCGACACGGTTAGATACAAGATTGATTTTTTCATTCTGTACATCTAAATCGATACATATCTTCGGATGTTGCTCTGCAAATTCATAAACGCACCGCTTTAACCACATCTGTGTCATGTTAATTGGCGCTGATATTTTGATCGTTCCTGACCTTTCCCCGAGATTAGTACCATCACCTCAATGAAGTTTCTTATCTTCACGCCGCTTGATTGGCATACTCAAC